>NZ_AP022058.1:0-171435 GCF_014169075.1 Klebsiella sp. WP4-W18-ESBL-05
CAGACTCCGAGTTGACGCAGTTCAGGTAATTTTCTGTGGCACTGTTGCAAATAGTCGGTGGTGATAAACTTATCATCCCCTTTTGCTGATGGAGCTGCACATGAACCCATTCAAAGGCCGGCATTTTCAGCGTGACATCATTCTGTGGGCCGTACGCTGGTACTGCAAATACGGCATCAGTTACCGTGAGCTGCAGGAGATGCTGGCTGAACGCGGAGTGAATGTCGATCACTCCACGATTTACCGCTGGGTTCAGCGTTATGCGCCTGAAATGGAAAAACGGCTGCGCTGGTACTGGCGTAACCCTTCCGATCTTTGCCCGTGGCACATGGATGAAACCTACGTGAAGGTCAATGGCCGCTGGGCGTATCTGTACCGGGCCGTCGACAGCCGGGGCCGCACTGTCGATTTTTATCTCTCCTCCCGTCGTAACAGCAAAGCTGCATACCGGTTTCTGGGTAAAATCCTCAACAACGTGAAGAAGTGGCAGATCCCGCGATTCATCAACACGGATAAAGCGCCCGCCTATGGTCGCGCGCTTGCTCTGCTCAAACGCGAAGGCCGGTGCCCGTCTGACGTTGAACACCGACAGATTAAGTACCGGAACAACGTGATTGAATGCGATCATGGCAAACTGAAACGGATAATCGGCGCCACGCTGGGATTTAAATCCATGAAGACGGCTTACGCCACCATCAAAGGTATTGAGGTGATGCGTGCACTACGCAAAGGCCAGGCCTCAGCATTTTATTATGGTGATCCCCTGGGCGAAATGCGCCTGGTAAGCAGAGTTTTTGAAATGTAAGGCCTTTGAATAAGACAAAAGGCTGCCTCATCGCTAACTTTGCAACAGTGCCCGCTGATCCGCAAGCTGTGCACCTATACGGCGCCGAACCCGACGCGGCGCGCAATCTTCGAGTTCGACAAGCTCATCCGCAGTATCTACACACTGCGCTACCTGCGCGACCCGCAACTGGAGCGTAATGTTCACCGCTCGCAGAACCGCATTGAGTCCTATCACCAGCTACGCTCGACCATCGCCCAAGTCGGTGGGAAGAAGGAATTGACCGGCCGCACCGACATCGAAATCGAGATCAGCAACCAGTGCGCCAGGCTGATCGGCAACGCGATCATCTTCTACAACTCGGCGATCCTGTCCCTGCTGCTGACGAAGTACGAGGCAGCTGGCAATGCCAAGGCGCTGGCGTTGATCACGCAGATGTCGCCAGCGGCCTGGCGGCACATCCTGCTGAACGGGCATTACACCTTCCAGACTGACGGCAAGTTCATCGACCTGGATGCGCTCGTGGCGGGACTGGAGCTGGGCTGACGGAAATTTCTGGGATTCCGGCGTACAACCCCCTATCGCTTCATCTGAACTGCTTGCGGCTCCGCTACTGTCTTGATGCGCTTTGACAATACTTCCATCAATAAACAACCATTCTGGATCATTATCGGACGATATGCTTTGAAACCATTTTTGTAACACACCTTTCTTTGACCAAAGGTTAAAGCGCTTAAATACAGAGTTCCAACGACCGAATCTTTCAGGCAAATCTCGCCACTGAATGCCTGTGCGCATACGATAAAGTATGCCTTCCAGTGTATTTCGGTGTTCATATTTATTGTAAACACGCCCTGTCTCTTTAAGTATTTGCTTTAGGGCTTCCTAGGCGTTATCTGTTAGCATTGTCCTTGGCATAGCAACGTCCGTTCTCGGTGGTATTTTTGATTTTTGGCGAAACCATTATACCTTGTTGCTATGCCGTTCATTTTTCACTCAAAGATCAACAGCCTCTAGTAAGGCACGTACTTGAAGCACTTAAAAGATAAAAATAAAGGCTCTCTAATGTGTTTAGGAGCCATCTAACTTATAGTTGTTTCGGGTGAGGCTTATTTGTTTTTGTGCTCCAGTGCTGTAAGTGATGTACCTACGATAAATATAGACACGACAAACAAGCCTAAATCTTTTAGCAAAAACTGGCCAGGAACCACAGAGATCGCAGGAAACCCAAGAGATGCCTCAAAAACACCGGGTGTAGTCAGCATGAACGACAATGTCGTAAAAAAGAGTCCGGTTGAAAGTACACCGCCCAAGATTGCGAGCTTAGGGGAGAAAACTCGTGCAGCGATTAACAGGCCAACTGAAATTTCAAGCACACCCAGAAAATTTGAGAATCCTTGAATGCTGAGGAAGCTATACATCCACGAAAGCAGAGGGCTATTACTAACAAAACCATGTATACCGTTTGCTTCGTAGCTAGTGAATTTCATGCCACCAAACCACAAATATATTATCGTCATGGCAACGTAGATGCCACCTATACCAAACTTAGTGATTTTTGCACCGAGATTATTACTAAGGGTATTGGTAGTCTGGACACCATTTTCAATTTCGGGAATAGTCATCTTATATCTCCAATTATTTTTAGCCATGTGGACTCACTCTATGTAGCCCACTAAAATGATATGACTCTTGAGAAAAACTATATGTTTACTCGAGTCGAACCTAACTTAGGTAATTGCTGTAGTTGAGCACCAATGGATTAGACATCAATGCCTAGTGGTTGAACGGCCGGGAAGTCGACCTCGGTCTGTGTCACTTCGTTAACGTAGTTAGTGAAAGTGTTCAGGGCAACAGCCAACAGAATATCCACTACATGTGCATCACTGTAGCCAGCGTTCAGCACCGCTTGGACCTGGTCATTGCTGACTTGCCCGCGCTGGCGGACTACGGCGGCAGCAAAACGCACGGCTGCGTCGGCCTTAGGGTCATTTGATGCACCGCTGCGGTTGGCAGTGAGTTCAGCATCATCAAGCTTGGCCACCTTACGGCCTAGGAAGGAATGGGCAGCAAGGCAATAATCGCAGCCGTTGATCTCAGCGACGGCTAGGGCAATACGCTCAAGAGTCGCTGTACCCAAGCCGCCCTGTGCTGATGCTGCGCTCAATTGCAGGTAGCCAGTCAGCGCAGCAGGGCTGTTGGCAACGACGCGGAACATGTTAGGAACGCGGCCCAGTTGTTTTTCCACAGCCTTGAGTGAGGTATGGGTAGCAGTAGGCGCGGCGTCGATTGTGGTAGGGGTGTTCAAACGTGACATAAATTTCTCCTAGTGATTTGAAAGACAGCACGCTGTATTGGCGTGGAATAAATTGTATTTAAGAAGGTTCTGCTTGATAATCCGTTGCTATCAGACAGCTCATCTTCACGTCTTGCGCAGTCGCCATTTCAGTGCCACTACACACCTTCGTTGACGTCACGCCGTCCTGATTTCTAAGGAGGTCTTCGAGACTCCAAAAACACCCTCCGGCAACGATCACATTATTTATTTTTCATAAAGCCTCCTTGGTTTTTATCTATTTACTAATGGAACTGAATTTACAGCATGTAAAATAGATATAACATGCTCAATAGTTCGTATAATGTGACTTATTAGACAGTTTACGTAGGGGCTATGCATGTACAGGATCTTTAGCAGCAACCAATTGAAATAGATATAAAAATGGCTTCGATTGTGATCTGATTTTATCGCCAAACAAAACCGCCACGCACGAAGCCATGACCATTATCGATGCCAACCACTATCTTGAGCAACTTCTCTCGCCTGCCGAACTCGACCGCATTGCCCGTGACTGCCAATTTTGCTTGCGCAAACGAGCCATTACGCCTGCCATGCTGGTGACTGCACTCTTGCGCTCGAGCCCGAGGCGCTCACTGTCATTCAATACCGGCATTGCTGTAGGTTGATGCTCACCCATGGTGATCCTCGGGATGTCTATCCGTTGCAGTGCAGACAACCCTACACCAGAAAGGGGGGAAAGGGGCGCCGCTGGGTACAACACGCCAGGGGAATGGCACCGCTGTCAATCAGTTGTCGAAGTTCCACTCGATGGGCAGCTCAAGATCGAAGACGAGCTGATCCCCGTCGAGGGTGAAGGCCACGCTGGTCTGGTGCTGGTCGTATTCGTTGATAATCAGGCAGCTCTCGGCGAAGTTGGACTCGTAGTTGATATGGGCCACTCCTTCACGGCCGTCAGCGAGTTCGATGCTGAGCACCCGCAGCGGGTTCTCCTGACTGAGGTTGACCCGGGTGTCCCCCACGTCCACCAGCCGTTCCAGCAGAGGGAAGAAATCTTGTCTCTGGGTCGTTATGGCCTGGGTGATGGCCTGCTCCAGCTCAGCCTGGGTGGCGAAGGGGCCGCCGAGTGGGTAGCGGGTCTGGATCCTTTCCTGAGTCATTGCGTTTCCTCCTGAACTGAGATGTGGCAACAGTTTGGCCGCTGCAGTGACCTGTCATGTACAGGATCTTTAGCTACAACCAATTGAAATAGATAGAAAAAAGGCTTCGTTTGTGATCTGATTTAATCGCAAAAAAAAACCGACACGCCCGAAGCCATGACTATAATCAATGCAACCCAGTACCTCAAGCAACTTCTTAGCTCTTCTGAACTCAACCGGATCGGTAAATTTACCGGTTTTTGTCAGCGACTCCGGGATATCCAGCCTGCGAGACTACTCCCGGCTCTGCTCTCAGGGCTTGGTTGCGACAAGGTGGATGGTATTGCTGGTTTGCATCGCCATTTCAATGCGTTGCAGCTCCATGATACTGACCAAATAGCGTATAAACCCTTTCACAACCAGTTACGCAAGCAGGGTTTTCCCTTGTTCATGCGCGCACTGGTTGAACGAGCCATCGCCTTACGCCTCAAGGAGTGTCTACCGGACGCCCACGGACTGGCAGGCTTTGAGCAGGTACTGCTGCAGGACGGGTCGTCATTCGCGTTACATCCGCAATTGGCAGAACATTTCCCGGGCCGATTCAATAAGCACAGCCCCGCTGCGGTAGAGTGTCATATGACCATGTCCTTGCTGGACCAGTCGCCGATATCGATGAGTATCACGGCGGATACCGAATCGGAGCGCAAGCATCTTCCGGCCGCAAATTCGTTAAATAACAAACTGTTATTGGCGGATGCCGGTTACATCAGCCGCGAGTACTTTGCTGATGTGACCAAAGCCAAAGGAAGCTATCTGGTCAGAGGGAGTCAAAATCTCAATCCCAAAGTACAGGCAGCTTACCGACAGGACGGCAGGGAAATGCCCAAGTTACTCGGAAAAAAGCTCAAGGATATCGATCGGAGAAGCTGCAGAGCCGAGGTTCTGGATCTGGATGTGAGTTCGGGAAAGTATAAATATCGACTCATAAGACGTTGGTTTGCAGAGGAAAAACGGTTCTGTATATGGATGACCAATCTTCCGCGTGAGCGATGGCCAGCCGAGAAGGTGATGGCATTGTATCGTTGCCGTTGGCAGATCGAACTGTTGTTCAAAGAGCTGAAATCACATAACCGGTTGAAGGCGTTCGCGACACGACAAAAAGCGATAGCGGAAGGCTTGATCTGGGCTAGTTTGCTGGCCTTGCTGGTCAAACGTCGGCTGGCGCTGACGCTGATTGGCAGCGCGGAGTTATCGATGCTGAAGATTGCCAAAAACAGCGCGCTTTGGTTAATGCCGATATTGGCGAGCATCATCCATGGTGCGTGGCAGGAAATAACAGAGAAGTTGGAGTGGGCAATGGTGTATTTATCCAAAAACGGCAAAAAGAGTAGGCAGAGAAAATCCAAGCAAAACAACACGTTAGACGGTATTATTAATTCGCTTGCCGCTTAAGGTTCTGTACATGAGGGGCTATGTATGGATGCAGACTTTGGATATCAGATTAAAAGAGTTGTGAAATTAAGGGTTCACGAAAAACTGCAAATATAGGGCAAATCAGATTGTCTATACCCATAATTTAGAGCGCCCGAGCATCAGGAACTCACTGAAAGCAGACGTTTCTGAAAATAAACAAGGCACAGCGCTTGAAAATTTCGAGACATCAACGTTTTGCCAAAAGGCTAAAAATGCGTGCACTACTCATTTCGCATTTAAAGAGAGCATCGGTTATTAGGCAATAACGATGTGGCCAAAATTTGTCGACCACTACACTATCTCGTAAACGAGTTTGATAGACGTCAACTAGTACGTATTTTTAGTGTAAGGTCATATTAATGCACGATGCTAAACTCTGCTGTGAGCTAGGTAGGATGTATAAATACCATAAATATTTCAATGCTTTACTTTTTAAAGCTCAAGTGAGTTACTCAGTTCCGACTGTTGGTGGCAGATTTGGAATCTCGCGATTTGTCTTAAATGTCAGCCAAGCAAGTCTCTCGCTAATAAAGTGTTGACTATCCCTGACAAAGTAACAATTTCTTGCCATAATCAGACTTAAGCACTTTACTTAGAGTGTATGTGCGCCGCTTAATGCATCAATGCTGCTAATTCCCTGATTGACATCAATCACTTTGTTTCCTGTTTGATACTCTGAGATAAACAAGATCGAATGATGCAAAAGGGGACTATTTAAATACTGAGGGAACAAATGGCAGTAGATTTGAGCATAGAAACCGCTCTGCTCCTAGAGTGACCTGCCCCCACGATTAGATACAACACTCAGTTAGTAACGTCGGAATCTTCATTCTCAGAATGACCCTTTCTCCAGCCCGCTGCAAATTCAGACGGTGTCTGATAATTCAGCGTGGAGTGCGGGCGGCATTCGTTATAATCCTGCCGCCAGTCATTAATAATTTTCCTGGCATGAACGATATCGCTGAACCAGTGCTCATTCAAACATTCATCGCGAAATCGTCCGTTAAAGCTCTCAATAAATCCGTTCTGCGTTGGCTTGCCCGGCTGGATTAAGCGCAACTCAACACCATGCTCAAAGGCCCATTGATCCAGTGCACGGCAAGTGAACTCCGGCCCCTGGTCAGTTCTTATCGTCGCCGGATGGTAATCATCCCGTAAATTAACAGACGCTAAAAGTAGAATTTTCTCGTACGATAAACGCAGGAGATTCTGCATATGAAAACATCAAAATTTAGTGACAGCCAAATTCTGGCGATTTTAAAACAAGCCGAAGCTGGAGCACCTGTTCCTGAGCTGTGTCGTGAGCATGGCATGAGTTCAGCCACCTTTTACAAATGGCGAGCTAAGTTTGGCGGGATGGATGCGTCAATGATGGCGCGCCTGAAAGAGCTGGAAGCCGAAAATGCCCGACTGAAAAAGATGTATGCCGAAGAGCGGCTCAAAGCCGAAATCCTCAAAGAGGCTATCGAAAAAAAGTGGTAAAGCCGTCGCGCCGACGGGAGTTGGCGCAAAAGGCGGTGCAAAACCATTCCATTACCATCAAGTTTGCATGTGGTCTATTTGGGCTGAGCGAAACCTGTTACCGCTATCAGGCCAAACTCAGTGATGAGAATGCTCAAATCGCCGACTGGCTGCTTCGGTTAACTGAGGCTCACCGCAGCTGGGGTTTTGGAATGTGCTTTTACTTTTTACGCAATGTGAAACGCTTTGGTTGGAACCATAAACGGGTGCTTAGGATTTACCGTGAGCTGGAACTTAATCTGCGGATCAAGCCGAAGAGGCGCTTAAAACGTGATGTGCCTGATGCATTAGTGGTGCCGGAGTCGATAAATCAGTGCTGGTCTATGGACTTTATGCATGACCAGCTCGAGGATGGCCGCAGCTTCAGACTGCTTAATATCATTGATGATTTTAACCGCGAAGGATTGGCGATTGAGGTCGACTTCTCGCTGCCAGCTGAGCGTGTTGTCCGCACTCTCAATCAAGTGATTGAATGGCGCGGCAAGCCCAGACAAATTCGCAGTGACAATGGTCCTGAATACATCAGTGCTTTACTGGCGGAGTGGGCAGCAAAACATGATGTTGAGCTGAAGTTTATCCAGCCTGGCAACCCGCAGCAGAATGCCTATGTGGAGCGGTATAACCGTACAGTTCGCTACGACTGGCTCAACCAATATTTATTCAGCAGTATTGCCGAGGTACAAGAGCATGCGACAGAATGGCTTTGGTTTTACAACAATGAACGACCAAACAAAGCAATTGGTGGCATACCACCGAAATACAAGCAGGCTTTAATAACGCAACCTTCTACTTCTAACGTCCATTAAAAATGGGATGATTACCCACCCGTTTCGCATCATCAAGCGGCAGTTCGGCTTCGTGAAAGCCAGATACAAGGGGCTGCTGAAAAACGATAACCAACTGGCGATGTTATTCACCCTGGCCAACCTGTTTCGGGTGGACCAAATGATACGTCAGTGGGAGAGATCTCAGTAAAAACCGGAAATAACGCCAGAAATGGTGGAAAAAATAGCCTAAATAGGCTGATTCGATGTGTTTGCGGGAAAAAAATCGGCCCAGATCCGCGAAATTTTAATCAGCGAGTCAGCTTGGGAAGAAATGACCTGCTTATTCGCACCTTCCTTAATATAAAGACACAAGCAGAGACATTTTTGGCACGATATAAAAACGCTAAGTTAAAAAATCACTATGACGTGTTGGGTATCAAATGTTCACTGGCATAAACCTCTGTTTCTGATGTAAAACAGATTTTCTGAGGAGGCGTAAAACCTTCTCGTACTGCGAAATTGATTTAGTGATAGCGATCGATCACGCCAACCAGATAGTGGTCGGTTTGCTGCATGTTGATGCCCGCTTTTTTAGCGCTGCGGACTTCATCCAGAATGATTTGCAACAGCGTCCCGTCCACGATTTCCTCTTTTCTGTATCGCTTCAGGAAGTTAATCGTTGACTTATCGTTTGCTGCCTGGGCGTCTTCCGTCAAAGAGGTCAGCGCATTAATGCGCTTCTGGTAATCGCTTACCGTCTGCTCAAACAGATCTTCCAGCGTGGAAAATTCACCGCACCGGGCGTGTTGCTCCTGTAACACCGGCGTGGCGCCGCTCTGTTTGATGTATTCGTACATGCGCATCATTTGCGTCACCGTATTTTGCGCCTGATGACGCAAAAATAGTGCGGTGCCATTAAGGCTATTCTCGCTGCACCTCTGGCTGAGCTGAAGATACAAATTTGAGGTATAAAACTCCTGATTCATTTGCGCATTCAGTTTTTGAACTATTCCGCTAGCGATCATAGGACTTCCTTATTTCTTGTCATCTCAGAAAACGGTCACTCTTCGAAAAAACAACCAGAATAAAAGCGATTCTTTCGCTTTTTTTATTGCGCCTGGTTACGCAGTCATATTCATTTTAAGTCGGGATGCTCCTTATTTAAATATCCAACCCTACTATCGCATTTCTATCTGGCATTATTCTGTGATGGTGAACACGATTAGGGGCACTGTTGCAAAGTTAGCGATGAGGCAGCGTTTTGTCTTATTCAAAGGCCTTACATTTCAAAAACTCTGCTTACCAGGCGCATTTCGCCCAGGGGATCACCATAATAAAATGCTGAGGCCTGGCCTTTGCGTAGTGCACGCATCACCTCAATACCTTTGATGGTGGCGTAAGCCGTCTTCATGGATTTAAATCCCAGCGTGGCGCCGATTATCCGTTTCAGTTTGCCATGATCGCATTCAATCACGTTGTTCCGGTACTTAATCTGTCGGTGTTCAACGTCAGACGGGCACCGGCCTTCGCGTTTGAGCAGAGCAAGCGCGCGACCATAGGCGGGCGCTTTATCCGTGTTGATGAATCGCGGGATCTGCCACTTCTTCACGTTGTTGAGGGTTTTACCCAGAAACCGGTATGCAGCTTTGCTGTTACGACGGGAGGAGAGATAAAATCGACAGTGCGGCCCCGGCTGTCGACGGCCCGGTACAGATACGCCCAGCGGCCATTGACCTTCACGTAGGTTTCATCCATGTGCCACGGGCAAAGATCGGAAGGGTTACGCCAGTACCAGCGCAGCCGTTTTTCCATTTCAGGCGCATAACGCTGAACCCAGCGGTAAATCGTGGAGTGATCGACATTCACTCCGCGTTCAGCCAGCATCTCCTGCAGCTCACGGTAACTGATGCCGTATTTGCAGTACCAGCGTACGGCCCACAGAATGATGTCACGCTGAAAATGCCGGCCTTTGAATGGGTTCATGTGCAGCTCCATCAGCAAAAGGGGATGATAAGTTTATCACCACCGACTATTTGCAACAGTGCCCGATGACAGCGGTCATATTCTGCCATGGCAGAATCTGCTCCATGCGGGAGAGGAAAATCTCTTTTCGGGTCTGACGGCGCTTAGTGCTGAATTCACTATCGGCGAAGGTGAGTTGATGGCTCATGATGTCCCTCTGGGATGCGCTCCGGATGAATATGATGATCTCATATCAGGAACTTGTTCGCACCTTCCTTAGCCGTCTGTTTCGCCAGGAAACGGGAAAGTCACCGGCTAAAGCCATTGAAGGGCTTCGGCTGGAGGCTGCCAGGCTGATGATTGAACAAAGCCACCTGTCTCTGGATTCTATCGCCCGTGAATCAGGCTTTCGTGACGGACGCCATATGCGGGAAGTGTTTATCCGTGGTTACGGCATTCCGCCGCAGTCGTTACGCAGTGGGCGATAAACCCTGATACCCGCATTTTCACCCGAAAAGTGAAGGTATTAGCACAAAAAAAGGATTTTCAACCGCCGCCACGGGTGTATGCTTATGCCATCGCTTAACTCATCAAAAGGAATATGAAAATGCATGACGCTGTGACTATTGTGGCCACCATTACCGCGCATTCAGGCTCGCGTGAGAAAGTCCTTCAGGCGCTGAAGACGGTAGAGCGTGACGTCCAGGGCGAACCGGGCTGCGAGCTGTATCAACTGCATCTGAACCGCGAGAACGATCACCAGTTCGTGATGATTGAGCGCTGGCAGTCCGCGAAGATGCTGGAGCAACACGCTCAGGCTGCCCCTTTCGGCGCGCTGGTTCGCGCAATTGAAGGTATTGCGGATCTACAGGTCACAACCTTGACCACCTCCGTCTGACGAACGACCGGCTCGCTGGTTATCCGGCGAGTCGACGACCTGCCCGTGGCAATTGCCGATGGCTGAGAGCACAAAGGTGCGACGGTCGATAAACGAAAGCTCAGGGAAGGTGCGAACAAGTTCCTGATATGAGATCATGTTTGTCATCTGGAGCCATGGAACAGGGTTCATCATGAGTCATCAACTTACCTTCGCCGACAGTGAATTCAGCAGTAAGCGCCGTCAGACCAGAAAAGAGATTTTCTTGTCCCGCATGGAGCAGATTCTGCCATGGCAAAACATGGTGGAAGTCATCGAGCCGTTTTACCCCAAGGCTGGTAATGGCCGGCGACCTTATCCGCTGGAAACCATGCTACGCATTCACTGCATGCAGCATTGGTACAACATGAGCGACGGTGCCATGGAAGATGCCCTGTACGAAATCGCCTCCATGCGCCTGTTTGCCCGATTATCCCTGGATAGCGCCCTGCCGGATCGCACCACCATCATGAATTTCCGCCACCTGCTCGAGCAGCATCAACTGGCCCGTCAATTGTTCAAGACCATCAATCGCTGGCTGGCCGAAGCAGGCGTCATGATGACCCAAGGCACTTTGGTGGATGCCACCATCATTGAGGCACCCAGCTCTACCAAGAACAAAGAGCAGCAACGCGATCCGGAGATGCATCAGACCAAGAAAGGCAATCAGTGGCACTTTGGCATGAAGGCCCACATTGGTGTCGATGCCAAGAGTGGCCTGACCCACAGCCTGGTCACCACCGCGGCCAACGAGCATGACCTCAATCAGCTGGGTAATCTGCTTCATGGAGAGGAGCAATTTGTCTCAGCCGATGCCGGCTACCAAGGAGCGCCACAGCGCGAGGAGCTGGCCGAGGTGGATGTGGACTGGCTGATCGCCGGGCGTCCCGGCAAGGTAAAAACCTTGAAGCAGCATCCGCGCAAGAACAAAACGGCCATCAACATCGAATACATGAAAGCCAGCATCCGTGCCAGGGTGGAGCACCCGTTTCGCATCATCAAGCGGCAGTTCGGCTTCGTGAAAGCCAGATACAAGGGGCTGCTGAAAAACGATAACCAACTGGCGATGTTATTCACCCTGGCCAACCTGTTTCGGGTGGACCAAATGATACGTCAGTGGGAGAGATCTCAGTAAAAACCGGAAATAACGCCAGAAATGGTGGAAAAAATAGCCTAAATAGGCTGATTCGATGTGTTTGCGGGAAAAAAATCGGCCCAGATCCGCGAAATTTTAATCAGCGAGTCAGCTTGGGAAGAAATGACCTGCTTATTCGCACCTTCCAAAGCAAAAGTTCAAAATCACCAACTGGCCCACCTACAATAAAGCCCTCATCAACCGTGGCTCCATAACTTTCTGGCTGGATGATGAAGCTATTCAGGCCTGGTATGAGTCAGCAACACCTTCTTCACGAGGCAGACCTCAGCGCTATTCTGACCTTGCCATCACGACTGTGCTGGTCATTAAACGCGTATTCAGGCTGACCCTGCGCGCTGCGCAGGGCTTTATTGATTCCATTTTTTCTCTGATGAACGTTCCGCTACGCTGCCCGGATTACAGCTGTGTCAGCAGGCGGGCAAAGTCGGTTAATGTCAGTTTCAAAACGTTCACCCGGGGTGAAATCGCGCATCTGGTGATTGATTCCACCGGGCTGAAGGTCTTTGGTGAAGGCGAATGGAAAGTCAAAAAGCATGGCCAGGAACGCCGTCGTATCTGGCGAAAGTTGCATCTGGCAGTTGACAGCAAAACACATGAAATCATTTGCGCAGACCTGTCGCTGAACAATGTGACGGACTCAGAAGCCTTCCCGGGTCTTATCCGGCAGACTCACAGAAAAATCAGGGCAGCATCGGCAGACGGCGCTTACGACACCCGGCTCTGTCACGATGAACTGCGGCGTAAGAAAATCAGCGCGCTTATCCCGCCCCGAAAAGGCGCGGGTTACTGGCCCGGTGAATATGCAGACCGTAACCGTGCTGTTGCGAATCAGCGAATGACCGGGAGTAATGCGCGGTGGAAATGGACAACAGATTACAACCGTCGCTCGATAGCGGAAACGGCGATGTACCGGGTAAAACAGCTGTTCGGGGGTTCACTGACGCTGCGTGACTACGATGGTCAGGTTGCGGAGGCTATGGCCCTGGTACGAGCGCTGAACAAAATGACGAAAGCAGGTATGCCTGAAAGCGTGCGTATTGCCTGAAAACACAACCCGCTACGGGGGAGACTTACCCGAAATCTGATTTATTCAACAAAGCCCCATTACTGGTCTTATTCGCTCATGGACAGTACTGATTATGTCATCATTTATTAATGCCCAATGGCAAAAGGGATTACTGCAGCATTTACTAAAATTGCCTCTAGAGTATTTTGAACGCCGAAAATTTGGTGATATACAGAGCCGATTTGGTTCCCTGAACACCCTTCAGGAGACGTTTACAACCAGTATTGTCGGTGCAATAATTGACTCCATTATGATCATCGGATTATTGATTATGTTGGTACTCTATGGCGGGTGGCTTACCTGGTTTGTTATCCTTTTTACCTGTCTATATGTATTTATCCGGGTACTAACCTACAACAGATATCGTCAGTTATCTGAAGAGTCCTTAATAAAGGATGCAAGAGCTAATTCCTTCTTTATGGAGACACTTTATGGTATTGCCACTGTAAAGGTACAGGGGCTGAATAAACGGAGAGAGGAAAACTGGTTTAATCTTGAAGTTGACTCGATTAATACCGGAATAAAAGTATCCAGATTAAACCTGTTCTTTGGAGGCATTAATACACTGATTGCGACGATGGAGCAGATACTCATCCTCTGGCTTGGAGCCAGTTTAGTGATATCGGGAAATATGACAATTGGCATGTTTGTTGCTTTTAGTTCCTATCGAGGTCAGTTTTCTGATCGAATTGCATCATTTATAGATTTTTTACTCAGACTTCAGATCATGAGCCTTCATAACGAAAGGGTTTCGGATATAGCACTTACTGAAGTTTCCCCATTTAAAGATGATATTCCGGTAAAAAATGACATGTGCCCTGTCTCACTGTCGGCAAAGAATATCAGTTATAAATATGATAGTTATGCATCATATACTCTAAGACATCTAAATATAGAGATACAACCTGGTGAGCATGTAGCAATTACAGGTGCTTCCGGGACAGGGGAAACGACGCTATTGAAGGTACTGTGCGGATTATTCCCGGCAAGTGAAGGAAATATACTTGTAGATGGTATTGACATAAAAGAATTGGGTATTAACAACTATCAAAAATTAATCGCCTGCGTTTTACAGGATGACAGGCTTTTCTCCGGAACATTAAGGGATAATATCTGTTCCTTTTCTACTCAAATTGATGATAACTGGCTGATTGAGTGTGCCAGATTTGCACAGATACACGATGATATAGAAAGAATGCCGATGGGTTATGATACATTAATCGGAGAGCTGGGTGAAGGTTTATCAGGTGGACAAAAACAGCGTATTTTTATCGCAAGGGCAATTTATAAAAAACCATCCATTCTCTTCATGGATGAAGCAACCAGTTCTCTGGATAATACAAATGAACAATACATCAACGATGCGATAAAATCGCTGAATATCACACGCATTGTGATCGCGCACAGAAAATCCACTATTAACTCAGCTGATCGCATCATCACTTTACAGGAAAATTTATAATGCCACGACTTTTCAATTTAAAATATAAAGAACTGTTTGTGTGTTTAGGATTTATTTTTATTGCCTTTGCTTATCCGTGGATATTTCAGACATACCTGATTAACACAGGTATTGTTGGTATTGATATGGTTATCCCCTTAATGTCTTCAGCGATATTGATAACAATCACTCCAGTTTATTTTCAATTTTATAAACACACAAAGGGTTACGGTCTTGGCGAACGGCGTATTGATTTATTTATTGTGTTTATGTCTTTGATTTTATCAGTTCAATTTATGATGTTTCGTTATCAGTCGTCATATATACAGTCCCCTCCCTTGGATATCAATATCATTCTAGTTATAAATATCATTGCTGTAGTAATATTAGCACCTTTGTATGAGGAAATAATATTCAGAGGTGTTGTTTATGGATTTTTTAAAAATACATTGATGTGTAGCACAATGACTTCCGTAGTTTTAACCTCACTGATATTTTTATCCCTTCACTGGTATTATGATATATTAAGCTTGTTTATCCTGTTTTTTATCTCGGTGATCCTGACATATGCGAGAGTGCTGAGTTACGGAATATTACTTCCTTTTATACTTCACTCATTAATGAATGGCTTTGTTTTATTCTTGCGATTTCAATGACCATTCCGGGGTGCTATAGTTTTCTATCGTTATAACAGCGACCGGAAAAATTATAACTGGCACAGAGCTCTATACTTACCACCCTGTGCCTTTTATTTCAGCTACGATTATTTACAGGTGCCGCCCACTCCTGAACCACAATTACTTCCGGAGGATTTACCGCTACCACCGCCATTTCCATTTCCGTGAGAAAAACAGCCTCCTGCAAGCGCACCACCAACCAGACCCGTCCCCAGACCCAAAACGCCGCCAGGAGCACCGGCAATCATGCCGCCAATAATACCATTATTGCAGTTTGTAACATCTTGCCCCAGATTATTGTAATACCCGGTGTTACCTTTGTTATTACTTCCGGTATTTTTATTACTTTTTCCCATATTGGCATCCCGCACATCACCGAAGTGACCAGCGCCTGAAACCCTCTTCATTTCATCAAACGATAAAGT
Organism: Klebsiella sp. WP4-W18-ESBL-05; assembly: GCF_014169075.1. Taxonomy (NCBI): domain Bacteria; kingdom Pseudomonadati; phylum Pseudomonadota; class Gammaproteobacteria; order Enterobacterales; family Enterobacteriaceae; genus Klebsiella; species Klebsiella sp. WP4-W18-ESBL-05. The sequence goes on from NZ_AP022058.1 coordinate 15,624, forward strand.
TTTCATAAAAACTCCTTTTACAGTGTGTGGACATTCATTTTGGTATAGATCTTTTGTAAAAAAAACGTCAAGTATTTTAAACCTGTTAATATTCAGGGGGAGGGAAGATTAATCCTGTATGGCAGGCAATAATAATCTTTCTGTGAATGGATATATTATCCGAAAATCAGTTAGTTACTCCGGTAAGCAATGTTAAGGTTCAATCCCGCATGTGAAACCGAGCAGCGACAGGCATCTGAAACCGCAGACAGAGTCGGTCCGGTTCACAGGGAAGTGACATGGTCCAGGGCTCGAAAAACCCCTGTATAGCACACGCGTAGAACCCTAGTTGAAGCTGAAACCTGGTGAAGAACTGGGCTGGTATAACTGGAAAAAAGCCGTTTCCGCCACCATGCAGCCGCTGATGCACTGCCTTGAGGTGACGCTGCGTAACGCCATCGATTACAGTATTCGCCATGCCCGGTTGCCCGGCGCTGCCGGACACTGGCGAACCGATACCAACTGGATTTTTGATTTACCCCGCTATATCGGTGAAAAGACCTGGATACGCCAGAACAAGCGCTACAAAACCGATGCCCGTGGCCAGAAGCTCATGCATCACGGGAAACCGGTTTATGACCGGACAGCCTGGGAGGAAGACTGTATCCGTAAGGTGTCAAAACGTATCCGTGCTGCGGGCAAGGCGCCGACGGCAGAGCGGGTGATCTCCGGACTGGACTTTGGTTTCTGGACCAATTTTCTGACGAAAAACTACGATGAACCGCGGAACCGCTCGCTCCTGTGGCCCCAGTTGCTTCCGTCGGTGTTCCCCGGGTACCCCCCGTCACGTGCTGGAAAAGAAATTTACCCGTATCCGTGACTTGCCTAACCGCCTGGCGCACCATGAAGCAGTCTGGAAATTCCAGGAGGAAGATCCGGTTACCGGTGCGCCGGATTACAACCGCCCGGTATATGGTCTTCAGGCGTCCCTGCAGCTGTTGCGTCGGGCATGGAAAGACATGCTGGAGGCTCTCAGCTGGCTCAGTCCTGCAAGGCATGCTGCGTTTCTGGCAGAAGGCCATCACCTGCGTTTCGAGGCACTGGCCACGCACGACGGTTTGCTGAGTTTCACCGGACGGGCACAGCTGATGCACGACCTGAACGTGCGGCGCAGTAAAGAGATCAGAAAATTATTGCGGGGGCTCGGACAGCAAAAAATCATCCGCCTGACCAGCCGTACCCGGATCATTGGCATTATTGGTCCCGATTTTATCCGTACCCTCTGAGGAGCCCCCTCCTTTGTGGAAGGGGACTCCTCACAAAACCGTCAAGGCAGAACGACTTCCGGGTTCAGATACCATCTTCAGCAAGAGGTGAGGCAGTCCTACCTTCTTGCTGCATATTCTGGCATGCATTGCTGTCGTAAATCCATTTTTCACACGCGCCGATATATTACACTCTGAAGATTAAGTCTCACTAAACCGATTGGCGAAGCACACGTTTTTCAGCCCTTAGCCACAGTTCACCGGCACCAGGTACGAAGAATGGGACATTGTGCGTTCCGCCGCCAGAGCCGTGGGCTGATACCCAGGTCGTTACTTCTGGGCTACTACCAAAAGCGGCGCCTGCCTCTACGCCTTCATGAATCCTTTGAGGATCTTCCTGGATAGTGAAAGCATGCTTTAAGCTTGGGTGATTATTATAATCTTCAATATTATCAATAGGTAAAACGGAAATAAGTAACGTGTGTGAACCACATTCCGAGTGACTACACGGAAAACTGACCCAGAAATCGGGAGACCAGTCACCAACACATACAGGATTCACATGCCATTCCCAGCCAGCAAGGTCGAAAAATGCGGCCCAGCGTGCTTCCAACGCAGTTTTGAACTGCAACCCTTTGTAAATTGCACCCATTATTGAGACTCCTGTTTCTCAGGATAGTTGATAGTCGCGCATCCACTGAACCGTAAGTTGCTTATTAATGGCCGGAACATCATCTGGCTCAGCCAGAAAGTAAAAATGAGGGGATCCAGACCGCTTCAGTACTTGATAACGATGGGACCCACCGCCGAAATGAAATCCGCCATCTTCGTGCAAACTTAACAAGACAGGCGAGATAGGCCATCCTTTTGCGATATGAAGTATGGCCATCCCCAGCTTCCGGGGTTCAAGCCTCGTCCAGAGACTGGAATCTGTCAGTCGAAAGAAGGAATTAATAAGAGGTTCAAAATCAGCAAAAGAGGCTTTCCCCAGCACCAGAGAACTGAGATCAATTTGTTCACAGTCAGCAGGCTGCAATACCCATGTACCCGGAAGGTCAATCGTATGTTTGCGCCCCGGAACAGACAGATCCCAGTTAATTTCTGTCTGTCCTGCCGTTGGCCATCTGTCCGGACACAACCCCTCCAGGGCATCAATCTCATCATCTGAAATCCGGTACAATTCTTCCTTGGAATCACCTTTAAACAATGAACTCAACGCTTCAACCCACATATCGCGAGCGACTTCGTTCTGGTTATCTTTCATTGCCATGTTCTCATATTCAAAGAGGACCACATTATGCACCTTTGCCCGCTCAGGAGCCTAATACATGAATACGTTAATCACCTCCAATACCGGGCTTCCGAATTAGCCAGAAATCGGATCTGCACGGCGGGAAACCCGCAATGGATATGATAATTTGGCATCTAACATAAAATCATACTTAATATGATATTTAGCATTAACAATTTAATCATATCTGATATTATTATCACCAATTCAGTATGAAATCATTTGAAGTTTGATTTTATACTTAACCGGACATTATCAAACGGGGCGGGCAGGATGGATGACGAAATGATGTTTTCGCTCAGCTAGGGGTCGGTTCCGGCTGAGGGCGAAATGACACCCTAAGCTTTCGGTTCCTTGGGCCAAAGATATTCGCCAGTCAGTAGAATGTGCGCCCAGCCCAATGGGGATATGTGGGGAAGAAATTCAGGGGGAACATCCAACCCTTCGTTCCGCCGCTCCGTGACGGCATGACCAAGATGGACGGTATTCCAGTAAATGATCACCGCAGTCAATAAATTGAGCCCAGCGATTCGGTAGTGCTGCCCCTCTGTCGTGCGATCGCGAATTTCCCCCTGCCTCCCGATACGGAGCGCATTTTTGAGCGCATGGTGGGCCTCTCCCTTGTTAAGACCGATCTGAGCACGCCGCTGCATGTCCGTATCCAGGATCCACTCAATAATGAAAAGGGTCCGTTCAATACGACCAACTTCACGAAGCGCAACTGCAAGGTTGTTTTGTCGTGGGTAAGAAGCGAGCTTGCGCAGGAGTTGGCTGGGCCTGATTTTGCCAGCGGTCATCGTCGCGGCACAACGGAAAATATCAGGCCAGTTCGCAACGATAAGATCCTCCCGGGCTTTTCCACCTACCAACTTGCGTAACTCCCTGGGGGTCGTATCGGGATTAAATACGTACAACCGCTTCGATGGCAGATCCCTGATTCGCAGAACGAGATTGTAGCCGAGCAGGCTACTGGCTCCGAACAAATGGTCGGTGAATCCTGCTGTATCGGCATACTGTTCGCGAACATGGCGACCGACCTCGTTCATCAGTAGTCCATCGAGAATATACGGTGCCTCGCTCACGGTCGCCGGGATCGACTGACAAGCGAATGGCGCGAACTGGTCGCTTACGTGAGTATACGCTTTGAGGCCGGGAACAGAACCATATTTGGCATTGACCATGTTCATGGCTTCGCCATGCCGCGCTGTCGGGAAAAACTGACCATCGCTCGATGCTGACGTGCCCATCCCCCAGACGCGTGACATCGGCAGTTTACCCTGCGCGGCCACCACAATTGCCAATGCCTGGTTCATGGCTTCGCTTTCAACATGCCAGCGGGCAAGGCGTGAGAGCTGCCAGTAATCATGCGTGTTTGTAGCTTCCGCCATCTTACGCAGGCCCAGATTGAGCCCTTCAGCGAGCAGGACGTTGAGCAGACCGATCCGGTCGCGACATGGAGCCCCGGTTCTCAGATGGGTAAACGCATCTGTGAAACCAAGGGCTGCATCAACTTCAAGCAGCATGTCGGTAATCCGAACGGACGGCATTCGGCGATACAGATCCAGTATGAGTGCCTCGGCACCATCCGGCACGTCTGCTGTCAACCTGTCGATCCGCAACGTTCCATCTTCTATGCTACCGTGCGGAATAGTGCCGTTACGGGCAGCCCGGGCCAGCCGCTTAAGAGCGATCGTGAGTCGCGCCTTTCTGTCTGCCAGCCAATCCTGTGGGTTGGAAGGCACGGCCAGTTTTGCATTTTCCTGCGCCGCGATCATCGGCACCAGTACCTGCTTGAGGTCACCATAGCGGCGCGAATGAGCGAGCCAGACATCTCCGGAACGAAAAGCATCCCGGAGGTGAAAGAGTACCGCCACTTCCCAAAGACGGGTATCTCCTTTTTCCTGAGCTCGTAAATGACGGTTCCATTTGGAGCTGGGCCGCAGGAAACGCCTTTCTGGCGATGCAACACCTTTCATCTCTCCGATCGACAAAGCTGCTGCTACCAATGGTCCGGCGACCGGCGCGGCTTCGAGCTTCAGACAGCGCAACATGCGGGGCGCATAACGACGAAAGCGATGGTATCCCTGCCCGACATATGCAAGAGGCTCATCGGCTAGCGTGTTGCTGAGTTGAGTCCCTGTCGCTACCAGTTGAGCGAGCCGGTCCCATGCAACCGAACTGGCGACAGCCATCTCCAGCGGGGTTCCGTCACTGCGGGCCTCAAGCAACGAAGCTCCCAGCGCGGTGAAGGTACGGATCGTATCCGTGAGTGTGGCTTTAGAGCCGGAAATTGTTTCGTCATGCTGGCGCTTCGCTTCCCGCCAGGTTTTTCCTACGATCCTGTCATGGGTTTCGACTATGGCATCAGCAATCGCCGCTTCCCACTCCACAACACAGACGGCAAGGATCGCCCAGCGGCGGTCCGAAGTGATGTCACGCAAACCGTCGGTGAAGTAGCGTTCACCCTGCCGACGCAGCCGGGCAATGCGATGGGCAGGTATGCTGGCCAAAGCACTATGATTGATATTCAGGGTACGCAGAAATTCGAGCCTGTCGAGCAAACGGTTAGCAGCAGCCGAGTTGTTACCAACCTCGAAGTTGCGAAGCCAGATGAAACGACTGATATTGCCGGCGAGCATTTCACTCAGAAGTTTGTCCAGGTGATCGCGAACATCCGCTGTTAAATTTTCCGCAATCCGCGTTTCAATCCGCCGCTCAGCGGCGACCAGAGCATCCGCGCACAAGCGCTCGATTGTCGATACTGCGGGCAGAATGGTGGAAGTTTCCCGACACCGCACAATAAAACGATGAGCAAGATCCTCGTTTGATCTGGCATCTTCGGCCTGGCCGAAAGTCCACTCCCGCAGATCACGGGCACCACGGCCCGTGAAGGTCTTGTAGCCGTAAATTTCGCGCAGCGTGTCCATGTGCTGCTGACGGGTTTGGCGCCGTGTGGCATAAGTGAGAAGCGCATCAGCCGGAACTCCAAGCTGAGCACCGACGAAGGAAAGGACTTCACGCGGGATCATCTCACCAGGAGCCAGTGCACGGCCCGGATATCGTAAGGCACAAAGTTGCAGGGCAAAGCCAATCCTGTTTTCCGGTCTGCGGCGCTGCCTAATGTTTTCCAGGTCATCATCGCCCAGCGTGTAGAACTTCAGTAGCGACAGTTCGTCCGTGGGCAGATCGAACAGCGCTGCTCGCTGCCGTTCGGTGAAAATATGGCGTCGTGACATACAAATTCGTCCCTTTTGAAGTATAGTCTGTTTTGGACAACAGCCAGCCCATATAAATCAGGGCGTTCCGATACAAAAATCCAGGAGGGTTCAATTGGGACATCGTGCCGCCATTTACTGCCGGGTTTCAACAGCGGATCAGTCTTGTGAACGCCAGGAATTTGATCTGCGAGCCTTCGCCGGCCGTGCCGGCTACGACGTGGTGGGAATATTTAAGGAAACAGGTTCAGGAACTAAACTCGACCGGGCCGAGCGAAAGAAAGTCCTGGCGCTTGCCCAGTCCAGACAAATTGATGCAATCCTGGTCACTGAGCTTTCCCGGTGGGGGCGCTCGACGCTCGATCTGCTCAATACGCTACGTGAACTGGAGAACTGGAAGGTTTCCGTGATAGCCATGAATGGAATGGCGTTCGATCTTTCGTCGCCGTATGGACGAATGCTGGCGACGCTTCTTTCCGGCATTGCGGAGTTTGAGCGGGATCTCATCAGCGAGCGGGTCAAGTCAGGCCTTGCTGTTGCGAAGGCACGTGGTAAGAGGCTTGGTCGTCAGGCCGGAGTGCGACCAAAATCAGACCGACTTTTGCCTAAGGTGGTTGCGATGAGGGCCGAGGGACGCAGCTATCGCTGGATCGCACGCGAGCTCGGTATCAGCAAGAATACCGTCGCTGACATCGTGCAACGACACAGAGCTAACGCTTAGGGTGTCATTTCGCCCTCAGCCGGAACCGACCCCAGATCGCTCTTATCCAATCAGTAAGTTGCGACCACTTATTCTGGAGCCTGATGATACTGAAACCCGGCGGCATGGGCTTAAAGCCCGTCTGAAGCCTTGGACTCAGGGAGAGGAATTTGGCTGGGTGATCGATAACCCTGAAGATACGTTTGATGTGGATAATCTGGATGTGTTCGGTATTGATGGAACGGAGTTCCTGGATAATAAGGTACTTTCCAGCGTTGCTTCATTCTACCTGATCTACCGTGTCACCATGCTGGCCGATGGCCGCCGACTCCTTATCTACATGGATGAGTTCTGGCAATGGATTAACAACGAAGCGTTCAGGGATTTTGTTTATAACAAACTCAAAACCGCTCGTAAGCTGGATATGGTGCTTGTCGTAGCGACACAATCGCCGGATGAACTAATTAAATCACCTATCGCGGCTGCCGTTCGTGAGCAATGCGCAACACATATTTATCTGGCGAACCCCAACGCGAAACGTAATGAGTATGTGGACGAGCTGCAAGTCAGAGAGCTTTATTTTGACAAAATTAAAGCCATTGACCCGCTCTCTCGTCAGTTCCTTGTCGTCAAAAACCCACAGAGGAAGGGGGAAAGTAATGATTTTGCGGCTTTTGCAAGACTGGATTTAGGGAAAGCGGCGTATTACCTACCGGTTCTCAGCGCATCAAAACCCCAGCTTGAACTGTTCGATGAAATCTGGAAAGAGGGTATGAAGCCGGAAGAATGGCTTGATACCTATCTGGAACGTGCAAACCTGATTTAAGGAATCCCTATGAAAAAGCATATCGTTGCGGCACTTATCGCCTCTGTTACGGTTATTTCTGGTGCTCAGGCTGGTATTCCCGTTGCTATTGATGCAAACCCTGAATGGGCTGTCGAAGCGCAGCGCTGGACAGAACGTCTCAAACAGTGGCAGGACACGGTGAGCCACTACCAGAAACAGATCAATGCCTATAAGCAGGAGCTGCTGACCAAAACGGGCATTCGTGATGTTCAGGGACTGGTGCAGTCTGCGCAATCTGTCAGTAAGGAGCTGGAGAAGATTTACGACCAGGGGAACTCCTTCATTGATGATTACATTAAGAACCCGGAAGCCGCCCTGTCTGAGCAAGCCAGATCTCTTCTGGCCGATTATAAGGTGACAAACACCTGTAAAGGCCTGGGTTATACAGGTGACCTTGTGCGGGGCTGTGAAGCCTCGTTCCTGTCCCAACTGGCGGGGATCGAGTACGGCAATAAGCTGGAAAGTAAACTGCGTGAAGATAATCAGGAGATGGCCGATCTTATCGACCAGGTGAAGAACGCCCAGGACACGAAAGCCACGCAGGACGCGACAAACGCTGTATCTCTGGCAAGCCTGAAATTTAACAAGCTCAAATTTCAGTATGAAATGTATCGCGATAAGCAGCGCGATCTTGCAGAATACAAGGAGAAAATGTTACAGGCCGCATATCAGCAAAAACAATTAGGAGCGGTTAATACCGATACCCCTGTTGTAGACTATAAAGCGGCGTTTGATCAGCAGAGCTATGAAATGAACTGAGGAGGAATCTTGAAAAAATATGGAGTAGTTGCAGCGTTGGGGCTTACTTTCTTTCTTGCCGGGTGCGAAGAGGTTAAATCTGTAGATTGGTGGCAATCTCATCCTGACGAAGCAACTAAAAAAGTAGCTGAATGCAAAAAGTCAGGTAGTGATAGTGATAATTGCAAAAATGCTAAAGACGGTTTATTTAGATATAAGCAATTACATCCTAAGCACGTTGATTATAAAGATGCATTCAAAGATGTTTTGGGTAAAGAGGGAAGTTAAAAGGAGCCATTATGGCAACTTCTAGGTTTTTCCAAGCCGCCCATGACGTTATTGTTAAAAACATTGACCAGTCTTTGACTGGTCAATTAGATAATTTTTCTTCAATAGCGTATCAATTGGGTAAGTATGGTATTTCTATCTATATATTATGGTATGCATACACCACTGTAGTTGGTAAACAGAAAACCGCAGTTCAAGATTTTCTATGGAACTTATGTCGATTTTGGCTGATTCTTATCTTTGTCAGAAATATCGGTGGTTGGCTAGATAGTGCTAATCAGGCTATGGATGGGCTAAGGGAAACATTTGCAGGTGGTGACCCGTGGAAATGGGTTGATGAACTTTGGGAAAAAGTTCAGCAAGTGGCAGCATATCTTATGTCTAAAGATACATCTACATATGTTAAAACTGATGGCTCAATCGCAGCGATATTGACATATGCTGGCGGTATCTTAGCTCTGTTGTTGACATCTATAGTTTATCTTGCCGCTGAGGTGACGCTTAAAATGCTAGCTGTTACTGCACCTCTGTTTATTATTTGTCTGTCTTTCGGTTTTTTACGACAAATGTTTAATAGCTGGCTACAGCTAATATTTAGCTCATGCTTGATATTTCTGTTTTGCGGTTTGGCAATTAGAGCTGGGATGACTTTTTTAAATGGCATCCTGACAATATCTATAGCAAATGCAGATGAGCTAAATCTAATCTCAACTGGCGCTCAGGCCGGGGTTGCAGGTGCATTCATGGCCTGGATTATCTGGCAAGCCAAAACCTATGCTTCCCAGCTCGCAGGGGTAGGTGTTGAAGGCGCGATGCAGGGGGCAGCCGCAATGGGGATTGGTGCTGGCGTGTTCGGTGCTTCCCGTATGGGGCGCAATATGCTTGGCATGGGTAAAAATGCAGGGATAGGAGCATGGAAAGGTGTTCGCCGTCAGGATAATGGTTTTAGCCAGTCGCCTGGTGTTTCTGGCAAGCTGGGGAATCTGACCGGACAGGGAGTTAACATTGGTGCCAAGAGACTTCGACAGGCTGCTATTGATATGGCGAAAAAGAAATACGGAGGATAATTTACATGGATGCTCTTAATACAGGGTTGTGTATTCTTATTATCCTTCTTTTGATTACGATAATCTCAAGCATCTGACTATATATTCATTCCTTTGTTTAGGTAATATCAATATGAAACTACTTATCACGGCTATCGTGACGCTTTGCCTCGTCGGATGCCAGGCGTCACATAAACAACCCCCGGTATCCGGGAAAAGCGAACCTGTTAATTCAGCAGAGGTAATGCGCAATGGGGTTTAATCTTTCAGAATTAAAACTGCCTGGTTTTAACAAGAAAAAAGAAGTAACGGACTCTTCAACTACTTTTGAAGAGAGAAATGTATTGATGCAGGAGAAAATGAACCGCATTTATAAATTCGGTGGTATTGCAGGGATGGCCGTAGGTGTATTGTCTCTGCTGGCTCTGAATGGGGCGCTGCCGTTAAAGAGTACGGTTGTCGAAGCTTATCTTATTAATGGTGTCACTGGTGTTGCTGAAAGGCTGACTTCCGTTAAAAAAGAAAACCTCTCTGAAAATGAAGCACTGGCGAAATACTTTATTACTCAGTATGTGAAGCGTCGTGAAGGGTATAACTATTTCAGTCTCCAGCATGATTATGATTATGTTCTGTTATACAGCGCTGAGAATGTTGCGACGGATTACAACGCTTTAATCAACAGCAACCAGTCACCAAAGGTTATTTATAATAAAGCGGAAAAAACAGCATCCGTTCAGGATAATCCCTCCGTGATTATCAGTCCGTCATCACGGCGCGATGATAAGGATATGGGGGCATATGTCAGGTTTAAATTAACCATTCGAAATGTCGCGACAGGCCAGGATGATTATGAATACTGGAACGTCAGACTGACCTACCGTATTGAACCACAGGTCGAAATGGCATCGGGTGACCGAAATAATAACCCGCTTAAATTCGTTGTAACGAGCTATGTACGCGATAAAGAAGTGAAAGGGTGAAAACTATGAAAATGAATAAAGGAGCGCTAATTGTGGCGCTTCTGTTGGTGTCGCACGTCTGCCATGCAGCCGTTACGCCAGCAGCCAGCCGTTTCGACCCCCGTAATCAGATTGTCAGTTATAACCCGCAAAACACGACTGTTATAAACAGTGCGGTCGGCTATACAACCACACTGGTATTTGACGAGGATGAAACGGTAATCAGTGCCAGAACCGGCTTTCCCCAGGGCTGGGAAGTGAACAAAGAAGATAACCTGGTGTATCTGGAAGTTAAGCCCGTCAAACAGACAGTACAGAAGAACAGTACCGATGACAGTGGCAACCAGTCTTCAGAGGTGGTCAGTGTTGCTCTTGATCCTGAAAACGACCTGGAACGCTGGCGAACAAACCTGTTTGTTCGCACAACAAAACGTAATTACAGCATGGAGCTGAACGCCCGAACGTTCCGGCAGCCGGACAAGATCGCTTTTGTTGTTAATTACCAGTACCCGCAGGAACGCCGGAAGGAACAGGCCGAAATCGAGAAGAAACGGATTGAGGCTCTCAACAAGCGGCAGGAAGAACAGGCAATCAACCGTTCTCTTGAAAACGCGAAGTCCCCCCGGAACTGGGATTACTGGAAGCGGGTAGCTGACGGCAGCCAGTCAATCAGCCCGGATTATGCGTATGACGATGGCCGCTATACCTGGTTTGGCTTCAGCCCCCTGAAAAAAATCCCCAGCGTCTTTGTTATGAGTGGCGAACAGGAAACGCTGACTAACCCGGTAGTCAAAAACAGCGGCAGTTTCACCGTTGTTGGTGTTCCTGTAGACCAGCGTTTTGTATTGCGTATGGGAAATCAGGTTGTTGGGGTTGAAAACCGGGGCTTTGGCAAAGTCCGGCTTCCGGCAGGAGATACCGTTTCCCCGAACGTTGAGAAAGAGGTGATCCAGTGAGCGAACAGGAAAATAAAATCCCGACCGCAGTAGAAATTGAACAGGCACTACGGGAGAGACTTCAGAAAGATAATGAGCAAAACGATAAAACGGATAACGGAGAAAGTGAAGGACAACCAGTTAAACGCCTGGGTATCGAGAAGCTTAAAAAATCGCGTAAGGGGCTGGTGATTATTATCGCTGCATTTCTTCTGCTGGCCGCCGGGGTGTCGGTCTACTATATCCCGTCGATTATCCGTGCAATGTCCAGCGGTGACGAAAAGCCAGCCAGTAATGCGGTATCTACTGGTTCAGTAAAACGCGCGACAGGTCTCAGCGATGATGTTGATCCATTCAACACCAGGGCAGAACCGGCTAAGACGGAAGAGCGGAAGGAAAGCAGCGACAAAGCGGAAATGCCAACGGAAAAAGTACAACAGAACTTCAGTCGTGCGCTGGATGTGGCCTATGGAGGAAGCAGCTCTGCTTCCTCAGGTTCCGGTGGGAGTTCTTCATCGGCCAGCAATACAAGGAACGAGGAGAACGGCAGTGACAAACAGGCCGAGGTTCAGCCTGTTAACTCAGGGCAACCCGCGCAGCTTTCAAAAATTACACGCGTTCCTTATGACCCTAACCTTTTCATTCCTGAAAATACCGCGATTAAGTGCTCGCTGGACAGACGATTTATCTCTGATCTGGCTGGCAAGCTGGTCTGTACGATTAATGAGGACGTATACAGTGCAAACAGGAATGTAAAACTAATTGAAAAGGGAACTGCCGCATATCTGATGTATAAAACGGGAACGTTCAATCATGGTCAGGGAGCCGTGTTTATCGCTGCTACGAAGCTGAGAACACGCAAGGAACCTTTCATTGATATTCCGCTGATTGATACGCAGGCGGCGGGAGCGCTGGGTGAGGCCGGGGCTTCAGGCTGGATTGACACACATTTTGCAGATCGCTTTATGGGCGCGATGATGGTTGGCATGATCCCCGATGTGGCACAGGCGGCAAGCGGAGCAGCCAAAAGTAATAAAGACAATCAGACCGATTATACAGCTAACAGTCGCCAGGCTTTTGCTGATATAGCACGCGAAGCGTTTGCAAACAGTGTGAATATCCCGCCAACGCTTTATAAAAACCAGGGGGAAATCATTACTCTGATTGTTGGTCAGGATCTGGATTTCTCCAGCATCTACAAATTAAAAATGGTGGGTTCCCGGAGGTAATTTGATAACGCTGGATATCAAAGAGTTTTCAATGCTGTCAGGAATAAGGGAAAGCGAAATATACCATCATATTCGTAAGGGCATACCAATAAATGGCGTTCCTTTCCCTAAACCACTGAAACAATTCAAAACGCATCGATTTAATTACGAAGAAGTCATGCGTTTTATTGAAGATCTTAAAAGAAAAGGTGGATTATGAAGGATGCGGCGAACAGACATATTGTTTACGAAATAGTAGATGAATACTTCCACCACTGGCTTAATGAAGTTGATGGTTTAACTGAAATCGCGGTAAATCGGCCTGATGAACTGTTTGTTAAAGTGAGTGGGAAATGGCAGCAGCATGAATTAAAAATGGATTTTAAAGATTGTATGTCATTTGCAGGAGCGATTTCTGATTATCATGATGGTGGGTCGGTTACACCAGAATATCCCTTACGTTCTGTTACGCTCCCGGGAGGGGAGCGTGTACAAATAGTCATTCCCCCGGCAACGGAACGGGAAACGGTGTCTATTACAATTCGTAAGCCGTCCAGTGTGTTTATCGACCATGATACCTTTGTTAAACAGGGGTTTTACTCAAGGCTAAATCAAGGTGTTGAATTCAGGGATAAAGAAGATGAATTATCTTTAATGTTTAAAGATAATTGTTTTGAACGATTTGTCCCTGAATGTCTGGTTAAGGGTAAAACGATGGTCTTTTGTGCAGGAACGGGGGCGGGTAAAACAACCTTTGCAAATGCCTGTCTTCAGTACATACCCCATCATTTACGATGTATTTCAATCGAAGATACAGATGAAGCAAAGTTCAGGTTTCACAAAAATCATGTGAAATTGTATTACCCGTCAGAAGGGGAAAGTAGCACTGTCAGCTCCGCTTCTCTTTTACGTTCTGGTTTTCGTATGAACCCGGACAGAATCCTCATGACTGAGGTTCGCGGTGCGGAAGCCTGGGATTTTCTCAAAGGCTCAAGTTCAGGCCATGCAGGGAACCTTACAACCGTCCATGAGAGCACCCCTGAAGATGCTGTGCTTGGGCTGGTTCAGCGGTGTTATATGAACCCTGAATGTCAGAATTTACCCTACAACATTATATTGCGGAGGGTGTTAAGCAACGTCGATGTGATTATGAGTATTAAGTACATTGATGAAGAGGATCGCCGATTTGCATCGGGTATTTACTATCGTGATATTCATTTTCAGGAATACTTTGAAAAGCTGAAGGAGTGATTATGTCTCTAAAACTACCCGATAAAGGCCAGTGGGCTTTTATTGGTCTGGTTATGTGTCTTGTGACGTATTATACTGGCTCAGTTGCTGTTTACTTCCTGAACGGAAAAACGCCGCTTTATATATGGAAGAATTTTGATTCCATGTTGCTGTGGCGGATAATAACAGAGAGTAATATACGGACAGATATCAGATTAACCGCTATCCCCTCTCTTTTATCAGGTATGGTTTCATCTCTCATTGTGCCTGTTTTTATAATCTGGCAACTGAATAAAACGGATGTTGCTCTTTATGGTGACGCGAAGTTTGCCAGTGATAATGATTTAAGGAAATCGAAGCTTCTGAAATGGGAGAAAGAAAACGATACTGATATTCTGGTCGGGGCGTATAAAGGTAAATACCTGTGGTATACCGCACCAGATTTTGTATCACTTGGCGCAGGAACCCGAGCAGGTAAAGGGGCTGCAATCGGTATTCCAAACCTGCTGGTCAGGAAACATTCCCTGATTGCATTAGATCCAAAACAGGAACTGTGGAAAATCACCAGTAAGGTACGTGAAAAACTGCTGGGTAATAAAGTCTATCTTCTTGACCCTTTCAACAGTAAAACGCATCAGTTTAACCCGCTTTTCTATATTGATTTAAAAGCAGAGAGCGGGGCTAAAGACCTGCTGAAGCTGATTGAGATCCTGTTCCCGTCTTACGGTCTGACCGGAGCGGAAGCTCACTTTAATAACCTCGCGGGGCAGTACTGGACGGGGCTGGCTAAACTGCTTCATTTCTTTATTAACTACGACCCTTCCTGGCTTGGTGAGTTCGGGCTTAAACCTGTTTTCTCAATTGGTTCTGTAGTCGATTTGTACAGCAACATTGACCGGGAACTGATACTCAGTAAGCGAGAAGACCTGGAGGGAACGAAAGGACTTGATGAAAACGCACTGTATCATCTGCGCGATGCACTGACCAAAATCAGGGAGTATCACGAAACAGAGGATGAACAACGTTCGAGTATTGATGGTTCGTTTCGTAAGAAAATGAGTCTGTTTTATCTTCCGACTGTCCGTAAATGCACAGACGGAAATGATTTTGACCTTCGCCAGTTGCGCCGGGAAGATATCACTGTTTATGTTGGCGTTAATGCTGAAGATATGTCACTGGCCTATGACTTCCTCAACCTGTTCTTTAATTTCGTTGTGGAAGTCACGTTACGTGAAAACCCTGACTTTGACCCGACCCTGAAACATGACTGTCTGATGTTCCTGGATGAGTTTCCGTCTATTGGTTACATGCCAATCATTAAAAAAGGTTCGGGTTATATTGCCGGGTTTAAACTCAAACTTCTGACGATTTATCAGAATATCAGTCAGCTTAATGAAATCTATGGTGTTGAAGGTGCCAAAACGCTGATGAGTGCGCATCCCTGCCGGATTATCTATGCTGTCAGTGAAGAAGATGACGCTAAAAAGATTTCGGAAAAGCTGGGCTATATCACCACTAAATCGACAGGATCAAGTAAGACAAGCGGACGCTCGACGTCGAAAAGTAGTTCAGAAAGTGAGGCGCAGCGCGCCCTTGTGCTCCCGCAGGAGCTGGGAACGCTGGATTTTAAAGAAGAATTTATCATTCTTAAAGGTGAAAACCCGGTTAAAGCAGAGAAAGCTCTCTACTTCCTCGACCCGTATTTTATGGACAGGCTGATGATGGTAAGCCCTAAACTTACCGAGTTAACCGCCTCCCTGAATAAGACTAAAAAAGTATTGGGTGTTAAAGGGCTTAAATATCCTTCTAAAGAAAAAATGCTCTCCGTCGGTGAGCTGGAGTCAGAGGTTTTACTATGAAAAAAATGTTA
Source organism: Klebsiella sp. WP4-W18-ESBL-05 (assembly GCF_014169075.1). Lineage (NCBI taxonomy): Bacteria > Pseudomonadati > Pseudomonadota > Gammaproteobacteria > Enterobacterales > Enterobacteriaceae > Klebsiella > Klebsiella sp. WP4-W18-ESBL-05. The sequence continues at coordinate 31,195 of NZ_AP022058.1, forward strand.
ATGGTCAGTGTCCTTTTTCTCTCTGCCTGTTCCTCTCCACCGGAACCGCCACAGGTTGACTGGAAACAGAATCCCGAAACGGTGAATGCACAATTAATGGACTGGCAACCGACATATTCAGTCATTAAATCAGATAAGGTTAATTCATCGTGGGTTAAGGTTATCCATGATTTCAGACCTGAAAACCGCCTTTATGATGATGCTGTTTTTTATTCTGTTGCACATTCTGATTCAGTGATTGTTGAAACCAGTAATGGAAAAGACTTTTTCACAGCTAAAAACTGGTTGAGGGCGAATGGTGCAAACGGTGTCATACAGTATCGTTATAAAATGAACTGTCTTTCTTGCCGGACTACCAGTGTTTATTTATCCCGATAACGCCGGATTAATAAAATTCCTGCAATTTTATTGAGCCGGGGTTGAACAACCGCAGGGCGTTAGTTGCCCGTTATCCATGAGGTGTATATGAAAAAGACCGTAACAACGGCAGTGCTGCTTTGTGCGTTCGCTGCCGGAACTGCTCATGCTGAGGAAAAGGCCGACCCGAACGATCCATGTGCAATGGTGTTATGCCTTGCCGGAAAACTTGACGGAAGTAGTCCGGCAGAGTGTGACCCGATGTATAAAAGTTTTATGTCAATCAGGAAAAAAAATAAACATGGTTTTTTACCCAATCACACGGCAGATGCCAGGAAGAAAAAGCTAAATGAATGTCCTTCGGCTGATGCAGGTACAGTAAACAAAATTATTTCAAGCTTTGGTCGATTGAAAAACTTTTAAGTCTGTTATGGTTTAATTCTGATGTGAATACGCAAGTTTCAGGGGTGAGACTGGAACTTGCGAACATTTTTTACAGGGGGGAAGGATGAAAATTATTAATGCACCTGATGCAAGAAGTGTACGGATCGCCGGAATTGAAATTATCGATAGTGCCAAAGCGGTCGCTTCTGTTTTTACTGAAATCTTGTTGTTTATGGTCTGGTTTCCGGCAATTGTCTATGGGCTTTATCGTGTTGTTATCGCTTTGTGGGATGCTTCCTTAAAGCCGCAATCGCTCATGGAGTTTATTAATTTCATGGTTGAGTTATACAGCTATGTACTTCCTTCACTGGCTGTTATCGCAGTGGCTTTAATTGTCGTTTTATCCATTTTTAAACGACTCTCATCAATATGGGAGGGAAGAAAGCAATGAGACATTTTCTTAATGCTCTTTCCTTTGCTGTTGCCCTGTTGCCAGCTACATTGTGTGCTGCTCAGATTCAGGGGAAGGTTATTCGTGTACTTGATGGTGACACCATTGAAGTATTGCAGGAGCAACAACCTGTCAGGGTTCGTCTCCTGAATATCGATGCCCCGGAAAAGAAACAACCCTTTGGACGCTGGTCAACTAATCAACTTAAAGCCATTCTTGCAGGACAATTCGTTACCGTCTCTTATACACAAACAGATCGCTACGGGCGAATCCTGGGACGAGTGATAACAGCGAACGGCACTGAGGCTAACCGCCAGCAAGTGCTAAAAGGGGCTGCATGGGTTTATGACAGGTACAACACCGATAACTCATTACCGGCTCTGCAACGGGAAGCACAGACACAGAAGCGCGGCCTGTGGGCTGATAATCAACCTGTTCCCCCGTGGGAATGGCGGCATAAAAAATAAGAGGGTTTTCATTATGAAATGTCCAGAGCAATTAGATGGATGGTGTGATTGCGGCAAATGCAAGGCTATGCGTTTTGATAAAGATAAAAATATTCATGTTTGTCTTGTATGTCACAAAAGAGCAGAGCCGTTAGTCCCGATTGAGCTAAATTCGAATGACTGGCTTCCTGATAAAACAGAACAGTTTAGCGTTAATCTGGGTGACTGGATTAAACAAGAGGAAGCAGAGTTAGGAGAAAATGCCTTTTATCATCCTAATACCGAATACTTAAAAGTCCTCCGTGAAATCAATCTTCACGAAAAGGAATTTATTGCTAACAGTCTCGATCTTTTGAAAATGGCGCGCAAGTATTCAAAGACATACAAACACCTCGCTGAAAAAGATAAATCCGTTATTGATTTTTGGCTGATGGAGGAAATTTTCTCTGTAACTTATGATGATGATTGAGCGAGGGAATGATGAATAAAGAAAAGGCTTTGCGTGAACTGGAAAGATTGCTTTCTAAAATGAAAGATCAGGCAAGGACTCTTGATGAATTAGAAACGGCTCAATGGCATTACATGGATTTAGTGGATATAACATCCAGTGGGTTGTTCGATATAAACACACTGGAAAAAGAAAGAAAGGAAAACCCTCATTTTATTAGAATCTCTGATGGCATGCGAGTTTTTGATGATGAACAATGTGCAGAGTTCATGTCGGTTAAACATAATCTTCCGTTACAGCTCTGTATGGCATATGTACGTAGTCATAAGTGGTGAAAACTATCATGTTTAATGAAATCGAAAAAGAACGTTTTAATAACAGAGTGAGTGTAAGGGAAGTTCGCGTCAGTGCAGATATTTTTGTTTCTTCTCTTATGACAGAAAGCGCGGCAGAAGTTGATATAGTCGTTCCTGATTCTGATTATCGATCCTTACAAAATTTGTATGACCGTCTTTGCCAGTATGCGGTTATGCATGGAGAAGATTTACAGGAGTTGTTCCAGACTGACAGTTATCAGTACATGTCATGTTTTATTCGTGATGTTGAATCATTCGTTGCTGAATTCGGTAGGGAGAATGCTTTAAAACCTCTCTTCAATCATGGTAAAGGAAGAACGGATGAGTTTCTTATTAGTTTCCCAGGAACCCACAACTCTGATGTTGGAGAGTAATCATGTACCTGCACCTTGTTCCAAGATTGTTTCATCTGATGGCAAATAAATGCCATCTTGAATCAATAACCATTCCTGAACTTGATTTCATAATCGAAGGTGATGCACTGTCAACGGGAAGACCCTACCCGAATAAAAATATCTGGGTTGGTATGAGGAAAGGCAGAAAAGCCATAAATGGACTTTTACTAAAGACTGATAAGCATCTTAAGTGGTTTACCACTGATTACCAGTGGAATATAGAAAATATGGGTATGATCAATCATCGTGTGACAACCTACATCGAAGATAACGATTTTGATATGGTCTCACACGATATAATGTTAAATGGCGGTTTTGATTCATGGGATCGTCGGGTTCATTCAGCTTATGAAAATCTTGCTCCGGTGAAAATTCAGCCAAAGATGGAGTCATTTCTCAATAAGCCAGGAGAAAATACCCATGATGTGTGGATTGAGTATGAATGGGGTGATTTTCTTAAGAGCAGAGAGGAAAGTCTGTTACTGCATACTATTCAGTCAGAGCGACTAAATACGCAACATTCTCTTTTTGAGCGACTGCCATCTTTTGAAAGCACTATTGATTTGACTAAGGGCTAATTATGAGACTTTTTATTGCAGAAAAACCCTCTTTAGCAAAAGCGATTTTTGAAGGGCTGGGTGGTAACCCAAATACGGAAAAGAAAAACGGCTACTTTGAACATGGCTCTGATGTCGTTACCTGGTGTTATGGTCATATGCTGGAGCTTTACGACCCGGAGGATTATGACGAAAAATATTCCAGGTGGAGCTTTGGTGATTTACCGATTAAATCGGTTTACCCGCCTCAGTATAAAATCAAGCCAGAATCCGAAGTACAGACCCGCATCATTTTGTCTCTTATCGATAAAGCCGACAGTATCGTTCATTCTGGCGACCCCGATGATGAAGGATGTTTGCTGGTCGATGAGATTTTAGGTTATGCCGGAAACAAGAAACCCGTCCATCGGCTGCTTGTTGCCGACCTCAACCTTGCGCCAGTGCAAAAATCGCTGGCTAATTTACAGCCTAACGATAAATTTCGCGGTATGACGTTAAGCGCCCTGGCGCGTTCCCTGTGTGATCAGGGTTTTGGCTATAACATGACGCGGGGATGTACATTAAAAGGCCGTGAGAAGGGCTATGACGGCGTTCTGAACGTTGGTCGGGTACAAAGTGCTGTTCTTGGCCTGGTGAACATGCGCACGCTGGCGAACCAGAACCACACAGAAAGCTTTTATTACGATGTATTTGCCAGTCTGTCGATGAACGGGCATCAGATTAAGGCGAAATATCAGACAACAGACGACGATCAGATAGACGAGAAAAAACGCCTGATTTCCGAAGCTCAGGCCGAGCATATTGCCGGGCGGGTTACGGGTAAGCACGCTATTGTTACTATCGCGACGACAAAGCCGGAAAACACGAAACCACCGCTGCCGCTTAACCTTTCCACGCTACAGCAGCTATGCGCAAAGCGATTTGGTTATTCTGCAAAAGATACGCTCGATGTGATGCAGGGGTTGTATGAAACTCACAAGCTTCTGACCTATCCACGTTCTGACAATCGCTATCTTTCAGATGAGCATTACTACCAGGCCGGAGATATTGCTGCCGCGATAGCGGCCACCGTACCCGAACTGGCGTCTGCGATCGCAGATATGGATAAAGGCCAGAAGCACAAAGCCTTTAATGCCAGCAAGATTGAGGCGCACCACGCCATCATCCCGACGACAAAAAGCGGAGCCGGTATTCAGCTTAATGAAAAAGAGCGGAACGTTTATAACCTGGTGTCCGTCTACTTTATCGGGCTGTTCTACCCGGATGCGATCCGCAACAAGACGAAAATCCACTTTGATATTAAGGGGGATACTTTTACGGCCACACAGAGCGTTCTGGTACAAAAGGGCTGGGAGGCGCTAGGTAAGGATAGTGATGATGAGGACGAAACCGAAGATGCCGGAACGGATAGTTTTGATCTTTCATTGCTGAAATTTAATGACAGCGGCCTGTGTGAATCGGCAGACGTGGACAAGAAAAAGACTACACCACCTCGCTATTTCACAGAGTCAACCTTACTGGCCGCCATGACGAGTGCAGCAAAATTCATTGATGATCCGGCTCTCAGAAAGGCGCTGGAAGCGAAAGACGAGGGCAGCAGTGATCGTGGCAGTATCGGAACGGAAGCCACTCGCGCGGGCATTCTTGAGAAACTGGCGGCAAATACCGGGCTTATCTCCATCGAAAAAGAAAAGGGGTATTCGGAGCTGGTATGGAAAACCACAAAACAAGGCCAGGAGTTTTGCGCTGCACTGCCTCCTGAAATCACTAAACCGGATATCTCCGCTCTGTGGGCTGAAAAGCAGTCTCAGATCAAAGCCGGAGAGCTGACGGTTGAGGAGTTTATTAAGGAAAATGATGAGTATGTCCAGGGGTTAATCGACGAGCTGGACAGGAACGGAATTTCGATTTCTTCAAATGCCACGTCCTGCCCGGTCTGTAACAACGGTTTCCTGCGTAAACGTAAGGGGCAAAATGGCTTTTTCTGGGGATGCTCCTGCTATCCTGAATGCAAGACAACATTCCCGGACAAAGACGGCAAGCCGGATATGGAAGCAAAATCCAGATCAGAAGGTTCCATGTCCCGGCTCGAAGCCCCCTGCCCTTCATGTAGTAAAGAAATTATTATCCGGCCTAAAGGCTTTTTCTGTTCCGGGTGCGAGTTTAAAATCTGGTCTGAAGTGTCAGGAAAAAAACTGACACAAAATCAGGTTGAAACATTAATCAAAAAAGGTAAAACCGGAGAGATTAAAGGCTTTACCAGTAATAAAACCGGGAAAAAGTTTGACGCTGCAATTGTTTTGCAGGATAAAGCTACGGGTAAACTTGGGTTTCAGTTCAGTAAAAAATAAGGATTAACGCGATGAGTGAAAATGAAACATTTGATGCAACACGAAAGCTACTCCTGAATATTCGCTCTGTTCGTGTTTTTGCGCGAGAAACCAGCTTTGAACAACTGCTGGAAATGCAGGAAAAGCTTAATGCCGTGATCGAAGAACGCCGTGAAGAAGCAGAGCGTGAGGCAGCAGAACGCGCAGAACGCGAAAGAAAGCGCCAGGAACTGCTCCAGCTGATCGCCGGAGAAGGTTTTTCACCGGAAGAACTGCTTGGCCTGTCCGAAGATGCGCCAAAAACACGGAAAAAGACGTTGCCAAAAGCGCCGCCTAAATATCAGTTTAACGAAAACGGCGAAACGAAATACTGGTCTGGCCGTGGCCGGACACCAAAACCAATCGACGAAGCATTAAAAGCTGGCCGTTCTCTTGATGAGTTTCTCATCAAAAAAGACGCTTCCAGCTCTGTTGGTGACGAACAGTAATCTAACAAGCCTCTGACACTGCGTCGGAGGCTTTTTTTTTAGCAAAAAGGGCGCGGGGGGTTATGGTGAAGAAATCTTTGGATATCTTCGCGGGGATAAGGGAAGTAGTCTCTGATATCTTTGGTTTCTAACTTACCAGTGCAGTGATACGTCTGAAAATAGATCCACTCAGCTATTGTTTTGTAGATGTGATTTCCCATGTTCGCACTTTGAGAACCATACTGCATGACTTGTGCATCCGGGTCGTTACACATTTCCGGCGGAGTGAGTACATGATATGTCCTGCATAACAGCGGGCGGTAATTGTAGATTGAGCATGTTCCCTTCTCAGACAAAAACGGACATTTTGACTCATGCCCGGTCGTAAGCGGGTTGTCTCTGGCAGTGAGTTTACTTGCTTGTGCAATATGTGTTGCCTCAAGCGCGGTTAAATGAACATCGATTTTACAGCACGAAGAGCACCCCTTTTGACAGGAGGTAAACGTGCTCACAAATTCTTTGTTAAAACGATCCAAAAAGGCGTACATCTGTTTTAACTTGAGGTAAATATTACCTGATTGAGTATTGAGTTTATTTATGAGTGCCTTTAACTCATCGAGATACTTATCAGGTACGGGTTTCAGATTGGTATGGCCGGGTAATGTATCGCCTGGCTCCAGGTGGATCACTGAGTTAGGTTTGATATCCATTGCTTTTGCTTCCTTTATTCTTCTCGCGCTGGTTGTTCTTTTGACACTAAAACAAGCGTCATTCAATGGCAAGGTATCAAGCCCAGCAGTAAATCACGCTTGCCAGCAAACCAGTTTCCTGCAGCCGGTTTGGCCGTTGATTTTTGCCAGCAATCTTACTCACTCGATACCCGCCTTGGGCTTGAAATTGCCAGCAAAAAAGATTGCCGCTAGCAAAGGTGTGGTTTATATTATCTGTATCGTACGATACAGATAATGGAGATGCTTAATAGATGACTGAAAAAATCACTGACGAGGAACTGGCAGATTTGTTGGAGGCGCTCAAAAGAGCACATGGTATGGGCGTTTGTTCAAAGGCGGTTAAGCTGGCACAGCGTTGCGCTGATGTGTTCCCTGCTATTGTTGCAGAGTTACAGGAATATCGGAACGCCGCTAAGCGAACTTCAGCATGACAAGAGCCACGGAACGCGCTTACAGCGAGCTACAACAGGCGTTTGATTTCTATAACCAGCGCCTTTTTGACGGCGAACTCCCTGACTGTCTGATTACGTTCCAGCGCGGCAAGAACACAATGGGCTATTTCAGTTACAGGCGCTTTGTTGCTGCTGACGGCAGCGGCAGGATGATTGATGAAATCGCCCTCAATCCTGAATACTTCCCGGTGTACCCGCTTATTGAAGTCATGCAAACGCTGGTTCATGAGCAGTGCCATATGTGGCAGTACCACTACGGCAACCCGTCGCGTAAGACGTACCACAATGCGCAGTGGGCGGCAAAAATGGAAAGTATCGGACTTATGCCCTCCTCCACCGGGAGACCTGGTGGTGCGAAAGTCGGCCAGAAGATTAATGACTATCCGATCCCTGGTGGCCGCTTCCAGCGCGTCACACTGGAACTGTTCCAGGGGCAATTTGCTTTGAGCTGGTTTGATCGCTTCCCTGTCCAGGTCGAACAACAAAAAGATATGACCGCCGTAATAGAGCAATGGCGCGAAACGCTTGCTCTGGCGCATCAAAATGCTGAGGCCGGGATTGATATAGAAGCGGTGCTTTCTATGGCTCTGCTGCCGTCAGTGTCACCGCAGAACGGGAGCCATTCAGATGATATGGCCGGGAGCAATGACAATGATTTGTCAGTTGCAGCATTTGAGGACAAGCCAAAACGAAATAAAGTTAAATATCAGTGTCGCGGGTGTGGCGCTGCCGTGTGGGGCAAAGCCGGACTGAATATTGAATGCGGCGATTGCGAGCTGGCTTTCATCGAAAATTAATTGCCAGCAAATTTTCCCGGTCACAGCTGTTGGCCAGTGTTTTTTTGCCAGCAAAGTTTCTTCCCGGGTTCGCGCCGGCAGCGCAAAAATGACAGCAAAAGAGGGGTATCATGGGGCATTACACAATCAGAACGAATGACGACGAAGATCAGGCCATTAAAAAGGCGCAGGAAGCGACCGGACAGGCATCAGCCAGCAAAACCTTTATGACGGCTATCCTTGAGCTTCAGCGTAACAGAGACGAGATGGCGCAGCTACGGCGTGAACTGGCGCAGGAAAAAGCGCGGAGTCAGGAGCTGGTATCATCGGTAAAACAATTCCGTTCCAGCCTGAACAATCTGTTTGATCTGGCTGACAACCCTTAAATAACAAGGAGCGAAACGTGCATACCACAAATGCGATTATCCTGTGCCTGGTGTCATATCCCTGCATCGTTGCATGGGTTATCTATAAAAACAGATTTGTCGATTACTTGTTTTTAACTCTGCTTGCTTGTTTGGGGAGCATTTTTTCAGTCGTATTGTATAAACAGCCCGACTACTCATTGACCATATATCAGGCCGTTGCTGTCGGCTATGCTGCCGTGATCATGCCAACGGTGTTAGTTTTGAGTGTCGTTAATATCCTCATGGGAAAAGCAGAGAGAACGTGCAAATGAATACACTGGCTGCACTGGAAAATACGTTTCGTGATATGAGAAAGCATGGCTGCCAAACAGTCATGGTCACGCAGTCTTTAGCTGATTTTGGCCGCTACAGCTATAAACCGCGCCCTGCATTTCAGGACTGGATCGAACGGCTGAAGACTGGCGAACGTCTGCCGCGAGGCCGTTACTTTGTTGGCAAGAAGCCTGGTGGCCGCCTGGTGCTCATTGATGAATTGGGGGGAACATGGACAGAAAAAGTAACAGTGATTCATACCAACGCTGGATGATAGAGAAGGCTGACAAAAGGGAAAGGACGCAAATCAGTATGTCGTTCGTAAAGATGAAGGACGTACTTTTTAACGTGCTGGCTATCGGTACTGTTTTAGCAGCCCTGGTGGTGATCTTTTATGAAGTGCAAAGCAGCTTATAAATTGATGGCCGTTGACAATGAATGTCATACTACCTGACCGGGCAATGCCGGAAGATTTCTTTCACGGGTGATGGTTTGTGATCCCGGCATTGTTCCGGCGCTCTCTCGTAAATTCTCGCGCCCAATCCCCCTCGCAAAACCTCAGAATTCACGTAACGCACCGCGATTTCGGCAACCATCAACCCTAACGTCCTTATGTTGTTGGGTTTGCCGCAGAACAATTTATTCATTTAAAATAGATTTAAACGAAGCGGGAAACCGCAGACGTAAAAAAACCGACTGGTGAGGTCGGCTTTTTTACGGTTCCGGTGCGAGCTGGTAACTCAGCCCGGAAGGGAAACTCTCTACAACTGACAATAGTATGATAATCCGTGAAGCCTGATTATGCAATATGACGGGCAGTGACTGTGCGTTAACGGTTTGCCTGAACGTTAGATAAACGTATAATCAGAGGGTTAGCTCTGTGGTGAGTCTCTCCCTGCATTCCGCTAAATGCGGCATGAACAGGTTCAAAGTCCTGACAGGTAATACAGGTGGTGCTGGTTATCTGTGCTCTGGCAGGAGTGAGACTCTCTACAACTGACAAGACGAAGAGAAGCCGTGGTGACAGGCAGTGTAAGAGCAAGCCACGGTGTCTTTACTCCATTTATGGAGAAAACGGATGATTAACCTGTTAATCATCGTTCTGAGGGCGGTAGCGGCGCTTGCAAACGCGCTGATTGCCATTCTGGAACTGATCCGCCAGTTCATCGACTAATGAACACGGAAACGTAATTAAGGCCGGAGGAACACCACCTCCGGCCTTTAATAAAAATATAGTTTAGTTACAACATTCACTAGTCTGTACTAACCACCACACACCTGACCTTCTGCGCACAAGTTACCTTTAATCACTCCTAAACAGGCATTTCATGAAACTCCCCTGTTCTTGCATCGGTAACAATGTGCGTAATGACCCCCCTGACCTCCAACCCGTCCTCATCGTCATCAGGTATAGCCCTGAAGTTATCCAGCTTATCGAGTTCCTGGAGACACCGCTTGGGGTGTAGTCGCAATCGCATGATCCTGAATTCTTGTTCCAGGACACAGAGCACCAAAGACCCGTCAACGGGCGTGCCCCCAAAATCTACTATGAGCAGCGCACCAGGCTTTATCCCTTCCCGGAAAGAGTAGGTATCACTTCGAAAAAAGAATACTCCCGGCGCTCCTGTATTACAGTGCTGATCGAGTGACAGCCTGTTTTCCTGGTAGTCGGTTGCTGGCGATGGAAAACCCATTTTTAACGGCCTCCGTTGGGGTTAAAAAGCATGAATGTCCGGTTCTCTCCTTCCTGAGTGGAAATGTCTTTAAAAACGGTCACGTAGGTTTCAATCCACTGATTTGCTTGGCGACAACTCCAGTGAAAATTAATCAGCGCAAGCTGGCTGACAAAGGCTTCTGTCGTAACTGTCTGACGACCGTTCGGCTCACGCTTAATGCTCGCACGCCAGGCTGAGTCAATTTCATAGTGTCTAGGCATGAAAAACCTCCGATCAATATAGCTGTATGCATATACAGTATAAAGAATCAGTTTTATTCTTCAACACACTGTTTATTATGTTGTAACTACTCCCTACCTTCAGGTTCATGGTTCATTTTGTTAACGGTCTGTTGCTTCACAGCTTTGCTGATAGTCGCCCGGCTACAACCCAGCACTTTTTGAATCTGGCTCCAGGAGCTGCCGCTCGCAATCAGCCTGTTTATGGCGTCATAGCGAGACTGATTAACCTGGCGGCCTTTATACTTCCCTTCCCTTTTCGCCCTGGCGATCCCCTGCTGCTGCCGTTCCCGGCGCTGTTCATAGTCTCGCCTGGCGACGGCGGCCAGCATATCCAGCAACATATCGTTTATGGCCGAAAACATTCGGCTGTCAAAATCATTGTGACCCGATGCGAGCCAGGTTGTCGGAACGTTGACGGCCACAACCCGGATATCTTTCTGCCGGATCATTTTCTTCAGTGTGTTCCAGTCCTCCCCTACCAGGCGTGAAAGCCTGTCCACATCCTCTACCAGCAAGATATCGTTTTGCTGACAATCTTTCAGGAGCCGGAACAACTCAGGGCGTTCAAGCTTAGAACCTGATTCATTTTCAATGTAGTAGTTACAGATGCTCAGGCCGCGCTCGATGGCGAAGGTATTTATCGTGTCCAGGGCGCGTGTTGCATCCTGTTCAGTCGTGGATGCGCGTAAGTAAGCTCTGACAAAGCCTTTCGGTACTGTTTGAGTCATTATAGGGAACCAGTTCATTTTGAGTTAACCAGACACACCCATACAGTACCCATTTCAGTTGGTTCAGGGAAGGCACACTCAAAAAGAACCAGCAAACAGACCCCGCCCCTATAGTGACAACGTCACACTAAAAATTTACAACATAAAGATAATGTAAAGACACACCAAGCTTTACCAAGTAACACTCATGTAAAGACAGCTCTATATTTACCATGTAAAGATAAAATAAAGACAGGTCTATCTTTATTTGTGCTTTACATGGTAAATCCTTTGGATTATAAAGACACTGTAAAGACAAAATTATCTTTACGAAAAACACACGATGTAAAGACAGGCATATCTTTACATGTGCTTTACAACATAAAGAGAGGGGTTGTGAAAATGGGTAAAATCTTGCTTGTCGTATCAGATAAGGGTGGGGTAGGCAAAAGCACCTACGTAGCTAACACAGGCTCAATGCTGGTCAACAAAGGTAAGTCGGTAATTATCCTGAAGACAGATAAAAACCACGATCTGTTGAGCTGGAACGAAAAGCGGACAGATAACGGCTTACTCACTATCCCGGTTCACGCAGCTTACGGAAACGTCAGCAACGAAATTAAGCGCCTTAGTAAGCTGTGTGAAGTCCTCATTGTCGATTGCCCCGGCCATGACAGCCAGGAGTTCCGTAGCGCCCTGACAGTATCAGATATCGTGGTAACACTGGTTAAGCCGTCCTCTGATTTCGAAAGCGAAACACTGACCAGTGTTACAGAGAAAATCCGCACCGCTCAGAAAGCTAACGCAGCTCTGGAACCGTGGGTGCTGTTCACCAGAATCAACTCAGCGAAACCCCGCCACAGAAAAGCGGCCATTGATCTGGATAAATTACTGCGTTCGGACAACATCTGGATTCAACCTCTGAAAACCCGGATATCCGAGCTGGATGTGTATGAAAGCGCCTGTAATGAAGGGGCAGGGGTACATGACGTTAGCCGGGCATCGAGCCTTTCAACAGCGAAAGCACAGATTGAACTTGTGGCACAGGAAATTGGCATTTTATAGAAATATCAACAAGATTCATCATGATCTTTACATTGTAAATACACCATAAAGATACTATGATATTTACAATTAATACATACCGTACAAGGGGAAATTTTCATGGCTTTAAAACTAAACCGCCCGAACATCGATGAATCTCAGCAACCAGCAACAAACGCAGAAACCGCGCGTTTTATCTCCGGCGCTACCAGAGCGCCTGTAGCGGGTAAACCAAAGTTGATGAACTTCAGACTGCCAGCGTACTTTGAGGAGATCCTGGAAGCTGAGGCGCAGAGAACAGGCCAGAGCAAGACAACCGTTCTAAAGGCAGCGCTGGCCGCATTCGATAACCTGGACGAGAACCTGAAAAACCACTGGCTGCTTGAATCTGCAAAATTAGGGTAGCGTTATGGCTAAGAAAAAGAGATATGTCGTGATGGTTAGAGATAAAACCAAATACAGCGGCAATCAGCGATTATTAGCCTGGTTAGTATGGTTCGCTAACAGGCATAATAAGGCCGTTGCCTATGACTGCGGAGAATGGATTGTCGAACCATCATATTGGTTAAGAATTGGAAATCCAAAATAGAAAGCAACCTAAGGAAAGAAAAATGTTCATATTCAGATATATTAAAGCTCTTATTAATATCTACTTGTTATACATCTAACCGATATTGGGGATGTTCCTTATAGGTATAGGCTTATGGGGTTTCTATGCACCTGATGAGGGAACTTGTACTAATCTCAATATTGAGTTATGCGCTGTATCAGCTATTGGGTGATGCTGCCAACTTACTGATTTAGTGTATGATGGTGTTTTTGAGGTGCTCCAGTGGCTTCTGTTTCTATCAGCTGTCCCTCCTGTTCAGCTACTGACGGGGTGGTGCGTAACGGCAAAAGCACCGCCGGACATCAGCGCTATCTCTGCTCTCACTGCCGTAAAACATGGCAACTGCAGTTCACTTACACCGCTTCTCAACCCGGTACGCACCAGAAAATCATTGATATGGCCATGAATGGCGTTGGATGCCGGGCAACTGCCCGCATTATGGGCGTTGGCCTCAACACGATTTTACGTCACTTAAAAAACTCAGGCCGCAGTCGGTAACCTCGCGCATACAGCCGGGCAGTGACGTCATCGTCTGCGCGGAAATGGACGAACAGTGGGGCTATGTCGGGGCTAAATCGCGCCAGCGCTGGCTGTTTTACGCGTATGACAGGCTCCGGAAGACGGTTGTTGCGCACGTATTTGGTGAACGCACTATGGCGACGCTGGGGCGTCTTATGAGCCTGCTGTCACCCTTTGACGTGGTGATATGGATGACGGATGGCTGGCCGCTGTATGAATCCCGCCTGAAGGGAAAGCTGCACGTAATCAGCAAGCGATATACGCAGCGAATTGAGCGGCATAACCTGAATCTGAGGCAGCACCTGGCACGGCTGGGACGGAAGTCGCTGTCGTTCTCAAAATCGGTGGAGCTGCATGACAAAGTCATCGGGCATTATCTGAACATAAAACACTATCAATAAGTTGGAGTCATTACCACACTGGTGTAATCCGGGCAGCGCAACGGAACGTTCATCAGGGCAAAAATGGAATCAATAAAACCCTGCGCAGCCCGCAGGGTCAGCCGGAATACGCGTTTAATCACCAGAACGGTGGTGATGGCGAGATCAGAATAGCGCTGGGGCCTTCCCCGTGATGAAGGCGTTGCCGACTCATACCAGGCCTGAATCGCCTCATCATCCAGCCAGAAAGTGAGGGAGCCACGGTTGATGAGAGCTTTGTTGTAGGTGGACCAGTTGGTGATTCTGAACTTTTGCTTTGCCACGGAATGGTCTGTGTTGTCGGGAGGATGCGTGATCTGATCCTTCAACTCAGCAAAAGTTCGATTTATTCAACAAAGCCATTTTTGATTTAAACAACCATGCTTTGTCAGTAAAATGGATAAATAATCAGAAAAACCTGGTACTGTGCACACTGAAACACCCGAAATCAGATATCAATCTTAAAATTTAAGTTAAAATCCACTCATCAACCTGTTTGTCTAAATATTTCCACATTTATGTTCATTGAAAAAATGTGACATATGTCATATAATATGCCGCGCGTTTACAGATGAACATTAGTTGTCATTCCGGAACAGCAAGATCCTGACGTAACGTTTAAAGCACCATAAACCAGCCTGCACAGGGAGAGTTAACTCTTCCTGCCACTGGTTATATTTTTAATTATTTAATTTGTTCCTTCGCCAGTTTCTCCCCTTCCTTGCATTTTCCGGAACGCAATATCAGGAAGGGGTATCACACGGCATCAGAAACGAAAACGGATTTACATAACCCATAAAATAAAATGAGAACTATTCCCATGCAATACTAAAGTCATCTGCCAGACCGGGGGGCACCTGGTCACTCCGACATAATTATAAAACACGACATTCAAGATATCTATTATGGCAATTCTGTTACGAACAGAGAAACAAAGAAAAGAATGCCAGTGATATCTCCGTTATTCATTCAGGATAATGAACATGAGAATTAATTCTCCGGTCACTCAAAATGAGTATGTACTGGATAAAAATATCGTACTGATGTCCACAACAGACATCCACAGTCATATCGTTTATACAAACTCAGCATTTATTGAGGCCAGCGGTTACACGCAGGAGGAACTGTCCGGACAGCCACATAACATCATGCGACATCCGGATATGCCAGAGGAAGCATTTCGTGATATGTGGAACACGCTTAAGCAGGGAGAATGCTGGGCTGGTACGGTCAAAAACCGTCGTAAAGACGGTGATCATTACTGGGTCAGGGCAAACATGTCCCCTCTCTATAAAGGAAACCAGCTTTTCGGGTACATGTCCGTCCGCTATACGCCGCTGCCGGAAGAAGTGAAGCAAGCAGAACAGCTTTATATACATCTGAAAGAGAACCGTGGGCGTGGGAAAAAACTGCATAAAGGCGTTGTTGTCAGAACCGGGTTATTTTCCTTTTTATCCCTGTTTAAAAAGATATCTGTTCAGGCTCGTATGCGGATCGCTCTTGCTGGGGCACTGCTCATGAGCCTGGCCGGCAGCATGACAGACACTTCTCCGTGGGTGTTGCCCGGTGTGATGATAATCGCCTTCCTGCTCGCCGACTGGTTTTTACGCCAGCAGATCAGCAAGCCTGTGGGTATGGTGCTTAAACATCTTCAGGATATGGCATCAGGCAAAGAGCCCGGCTCCCCCAGACTCGACAGGGTTGATGAAATTGGCATGATGTTGCGTAACGTCAACCAGGTCGGGATCCGTCTTTATTCACTGGTAAACGATACTGATGTTCAAATCAGGGAAATGTCGGTGGCAGGCTCGCAACTGGCTGCCGGAACAGAGGAGCTGAATGCCCGGACGACAGAAACGCTGGCGAATCTTCAGCATACCGCTCAGGCCACTGAAGAACTGATGGCCGCAGTGCGTCAGAGTGCGGATACAGCTGCAGAAACAGTAAAACTTGCAGCCTCCGCAGATGACTCTGCCGGAAAAGGTGAAGCAGCAATGAATGAAACAAAGGTCATGATGAAATCAATTTCTCAGGCCAGCGAAAAAATCGTTAATATTATCAGTGTTATCGATAATATTGCTTTTCAGACCAACATTCTTGCACTGAATGCCGCAGTCGAGGCCGCACGGGCAGGCTCACATGGACGCGGTTTTGCCGTGGTGGCCAGCGAGGTCAGAAAACTGGCTCAGCATTCAGCTTCCGCAGCGGCAGAGATTAAGGGGCTCATTGGCGCGACGGTTGATACCGTGGCTTCCGGCGAAAAAACCGTAGAGATCGCCAGCGGTCATATTGAAAGCATCCGTGCCGAAGTCTCCAGGGTGTCGTCCATGATCAATGAGCTCTATCACACGACAGAAGAACAGACGGCAGCGTTGACACTCATTAACCGTTCTGTTGAAAAGGTGGAGCTGATGGCTCAGGATAACAGCACGATGGTCGCACAGTCGGCCAGCTCCACGCGGGATCTGATGACACGGAGCACCAGACTTCAGGATGCCGTATCAACTTACGGTCTGAAATAACCTGGAATAACGGCAAGCGTCAGAAATACTGGCGCTTTAAATCCCGGCCAGAAATCTCACTGTACGGATATGTTACATCTTCCACACGCCAGCGAATTCTGATAATTTATTATTCCATTAAAAAAATAGAATACCTGCATATTCAAATTCAGCACAGTGTATCTGTGCGGTTATAATTATCGGCCCTGTTTATTTTTTGCTGCTTTTTTCTTTTTCCGGACAGGGGACAAATGAGTTGTACCATCATTCTCTTCCAGCAAGGAAAGAAGAAATACCTCCTGCTCACTGGATAAATTGAGTTTTTTTATTTTATCTGCAAGGGTTCTTTTATTTTTCTCAGGTAGACTGGATTTCAAAAGAACCACCATAGAAAAAGGCTGCCCCAGAAAATAGCACAGGACAAGAAAGTTATGATCCATGCAGCACGCTTAAGCCGGTAATTATCAGCTTCCATAATACCTTTCCATTAGGATTAATCCTAACATTTTATAAGCAGTCTCCGCCCCCGTTCAAGTAATGAAAACTGAACAACCTGGTTGATCTTGCCTAAAAAATTTGAAGAAACCTGCAATAAAAAGGGTTCCGGTCCCTGTAAGACGAAGGGAATCTGGTAAAAATCCTCCGCTAAATAACCCTGTAATCTACTAACGGTGTAGCTGACAGGCTGTACACATGAGGCTGGCTAACCTCAGGCGAAGGCTCAACTCCCCAGCCACAACGGTTAAACAGTTTCACCACGCCTTCAACTCTGCCGGTCAACCGCGCTATCAGCGGTTTTATCTGGCAGCCGTTGTCGTCAAAAGCCATCTCAAGGTTAGCCCGGGAGAGATAGATACCATTCACCCCGGCATTCAGCGTGATTGCATACCGACCTGACCATTCCCGGTCACTCAGCAGACGGTAATTCCAGTGCATATCCCTCGCGGTTTCCAGGGCATATGTCAGCCGGAAAAGATCGTTCTGCTCAGACAACTCACCGGAACAGGACCGCCAGAGATAGTGGAGCTTGCTGGCCAGTTTCGCACTGACGCCCAACTGGCGGCCCTGTTTCAGCAGCCACTCAATATCAGGCGTGACGTCACGAGAAAAACGCCGTTGTTTCAGGGCTGTTGCCAGCCAGCGGGTAAGAAACAGATTTTCCTGCGCCACAGACTGTATTCCGCCATCCTGTCTGGCCAAAGCCAGTGCCATCAGGGTACACCATGCCAGATGACCCGCTCTTTCACTTAACGGGGTCTGACGCTCAGTGGAACGAAAACTCACGTTAAGCAACGTTTTCTGCCTCTGACGCCTCTTTTAATGGTCTCAGATGTCCTTTGGTCACCAGTTCTGCCAGCGTGAAGGAATAATGGCCGAGCATATTGATATGTCCGTGGCAAAGCGGGGAGAGGCGTGCGATATCTTCATCATTCAGTGTTTCACCCTGCGCCCGGAGATGATCCAGGGCTGCCTGCATATAAATAGTGTTCCATAACACGACGGCGTTAGTGACCAGCCCCAGTGCGCCTAGTTGATCTTCCTGACCGTCGGTATATCGTTTTCTTATCTCACCTTTTTGACCGTGACAGATGGCTCTGGCAACGGCATGGCGGCTTTCTCCCCGATTAAGCTGGGTCAGAATGCGCCGGCGGTAATCTTCATCATCAATATAATTAAGCAGATACAGCGTTTTGTTGATGCGCCCCACTTCAATGATTGCCTGAGTCAGTCCGGAAGGACGTTCACTTTTCAGCAATGAACGGACCAGCACTGAAGCTTGTACTTTGCCCAGCTTCAGGGAGCCAGCGGTCCGGATCATTTCGTCCCACTGAAGGACTATTTTTCGGGGATCTGATTGCCCTCTAGCAATATCATTCAGCACGCCATAGTCGGCATCATGGTCCATTCGCCAGAAAACCGAAGCACCGGCATCAGCCAGGCGTGGAGAAAACTGGTATCCCAGCAGCCAGAAAAGGCCAAAGACAAGTTCGCTGGCACCTGCTGTATCGGTCATAATTTCGGTTGGATTCAGCCCGGTCTCCTGTTCCAGAAGGCCTTCCAGCACAAAGATAGAGTCCCTCAGCGTCCCCGGTATAACGATGCCATGAAAGCCGGAATACTGATCGGACACAAAGTTGTACCAGGTGATCCCTCTGTTATTACCAAAGTATTTGCGGTTCGGTCCGGCATTGATTGTTCTGACTGGCGTAACAAAGCGCATTCCATCTGCAGATGCCACTTCTCCTCCACCCCATATCTGTGCCAGTGGCAGCGTTGCCTGAAAATCAACCAGTCTGGCATTAGCGCTGGTGATAGTTTCAGCCCGCAGATAGTTCGCTTTTGTCCAGTTCAGCCGGTGTCGGGTCAGTGCAGGAACATTTGATCTGATCAGTGGTTCCAGACCGATATTGCAGGCTTCTGCCATCAGCACGGCGCTGATGCTGACGGGCAGATCATCAACTCTGGCACTGGCTTCACTAGCATGGAAAAACTCATCAGCAAATCCGGTATGGGCGTTAATTTCGAGCAGCAACTCCGTTAAATCCACCGGAGGGAGCAGATCACTGATCATTTTGCTCAGTCGTTTCAGACTGTCCGGCTCATCAAGACTGGCGAGGGGAGAAATTGTCAACCGGGGCTTCGGGCCAGAAACATCGAGTTCGACAGCCTCATTTTCGCCAAGACGTGCAGCAACCTGTCTGTAACGACTATCAAGCTGATGACCCAGAGATTTTATTGCTTCCTGCGGGTCTGTCGGGTGCCCCAAAGAACGATAAACCTTAATCCGGTTTGCCTGCCAGTCAGCACCCTGTAGTAATCTTGCACGAGGATCTCCCCACCGGTTACTGCCGGTAACGTAGACATCCCTCCGCCTCAGACTATCCTGCAGTTTACTGAGAAAGCAGAGCGTGTATCCCCTGCGGGTGATATGTTTTTCCTTGTTGGGGTCCGCTTGGAAAAGGGAAAATAACCTACGCTAAGACTACTTTTTAACCAATCGGCTATTGGATATCACTCGGTTCGCGGGGCTACAGCGTTTCTGTGTCCGAAACCGAACGATTACGTACAGCATGTAGACAACATGTCCGAAAGTAAGCAAAACCATTAACGGACAGCCGGATCATTTCGTACATCCCTTACGGTCAGGGGTTCGCGCTCAATGGAACGAAATCACCCGTTAGCTTAAAACGCTTAACGAATGGAAGGGACTTCCCCTATATATGCGCCTGATTAACTTTCGTGCAATCATAGGATAAACATTGACCCAGAGGGATTCGTTATGACCATCACCACTGTCGGTATCGATCTTGCTAAAAATGTGTTTGCTGTTCACTGCATTGACCAAAATGGTAAAGCTGTTCTGGTTAAACCCAAGGTGTCGCGTGCAGCACTTTCTGAACTCATCGCAGGTTTACCTCCCTGTGTCATTGGAATGGAAGCCTGCTCGGGTGCCCACTATTGGGCAAGATTATTCAGGCAGTATGGCCATGATGTCCGGTTGATGGCTCCGAAATTTGTCTCACCCTATCGCATGGCGGGTAAGACCGGGAAAAATGATGCAGCTGATGCAATAGCTATTTGTGAGGCAGTGCAGCGGCCGCATATGCGCTTTGTACCAGTCAAAGACGAAAGCCAGCAGGCAATGCAATGCTTACATCGGACAAGACAGGGATTTATCCAGGAAAGAACAGCAACGTATAACCGTCTTCGGGGCCTGATATCTGAATTCGGGGTTATTGCCCCACAAAGCACTGATGCTCTGCGTCATGTTGTTTCTGACCAGAAGGAAACTCTGCCAGTACAGGTCAGGCTGTGCATTGATGATCTATTGACACATGTCACTAATATTGAAGAGAAAATCGCCGAATATGACAGGGTATTATCTCGTGTGGCCAAAACAGATCATCGCAGCCAGCAGTTAATGGAACTGAAAGGTGTTGGGCCCACCACAGCGAGTGCGCTGGTCGCCAGTATTGGCAATGCCCATGATTTTAAGAACGGGCGCCAACTGGCAGCCTGGTTGGGGCTAACGCCATCACAATACAGTAGTGGCGGAAAATCAAAGCTTGGCAGGATAACAAAAGCGGGTGATGCCTATCTGCGAACCCTACTGGTCCAGGGAGCCCGTTCTGTAATGGTAGGGGCAGAGAATAGAACGGACCCGTTTAGCCGTTGGGTCTGCTCGTTGATTGGTAGGCGGGGATACTGGCGTGCTGTCGTTGCAATCGCCGCCAAGAATGCGAGGTTGTGCTGGGCATCATTACATTACGGCGATGACTTCAGACTGTATTCAACAACATGAAAAATTTAACTGAGTAGTAACTGAACTGTAAATTGTTGATGGTAAAGGGTTAGACCCCCGTGAGAAGTATCTGCATATCCTACTGGATATCACTATCCGATTAACGAAGGAGGATCTCACGAGCGTCTTTCATCAGGGTCCGAATCACTAGCGATTCAGCATGACCGTTTATAGTAGCGCAGTCTTATCCCTTGCCTTTCATTGATGAACAGACAGAAATTAAAAACCGGCGTTGACTGTTCGGGGAAGCCCTTATAGTAGGATATTTAATGAGATGGTCACTCCCTCCTTCCCGGTACTATGCTGAGGACAGGCTTTCATTCGGAGAACTATCATGGAAAACATTGCGCTCATTGGTATCGATCTGGGTAAAAACTCTTTCCATATTCATTGCCAGGATCGTCGCGGGAAGGCTGTTTACCGTAAAAAATTTACCCGGCCAAAGTTGATCGAATTTTTGGCGACATGCCCCGCTACAACCATCGCAATGGAAGCCTGTGGCGGTTCTCACTTTATGGCACGCAAGTTGGAAGAGTTGGGGCATTCCCCAAAGCTGATATCACCACAATTTGTCCGCCCGTTCGTTAAAAGCAATAAAAACGACTTTGTCGACGCCGAAGCTATTTGTGAAGCTGCATCGCGTCCGTCTATGCGTTTTGTGCAGCCCAGAACGGAATCTCAGCAGGCAATGCGGGCTCTGCATCGTGTCCGTGAATCCCTGGTTCAGGATAAGGTAAAAACAACCAATCAAATGCATGCTTTTCTGCTGGAATTTGGCATTAGCGTTCCCCGAGGAGCTGCCGTTATTAGCCGACTGAGTACCATTCTTGAGGATAATAGTTTGCCTCTTTACCTCAGCCAGTTATTGCTGAAATTACAACAGCATTATCACTATCTTGTTGAGCAGATTAAAGATTTGGAATCCCAGTTGAAACGAAAGTTGGACGAAGATGAGGTTGGACAGCGCTTGCTGAGCATTCCCTGCGTCGGAACACTGACAGCGAGTACTATTTCAACTGAGATTGGCGACGGGAAGCAGTACGCCAGCAGCCGTGACTTTGCGGCGGCAACAGGGCTTGTACCTCGGCAGTACAGCACGGGAGGTAGGACGACATTGCTGGGAATTAGTAAGCGAGGTAATAAAAAGATCCGAACTTTGTTGGTTCAATGTGCCAGGGTATTCATACAAAAACTGGAACACCAGTCTGGCAAATTGGCCGATTGGGTCAGGGATTTACTGTGCCGGAAAAGCAACTTTGTCGTCACTTGTGCTCTGGCAAACAAGCTGGCCAGAATAGCCTGGGCCCTAACGGCACGACAGCAAACTTATGTAGCATAACGGCAGAAATACACCGGTTTAAAGAATTACTGATCTGGTTTTGCGAATACTGATATTGATGATACTAACGGCCCACCGGCCTGTTGAGGAACCTGTAAAACGGAAAGGCTCATTGAAGCCGTATATTTTCTGGAGGTTCATCAGGCGCGGAACTCATCAAGGCGCGGGAATAAAATCCCATTCAGACGCCGGATAGATTCAAGCAAGCCAACTTGTCGTCAAAATCGGTGTTGCAAAAACGGGAGTGACCATAGATTCCGTTTTCCAAGCGGACCCCATACAGGCTAGTCTTGCACATGAGCGGTCAGAAGCTGCTGCATTGCAGGATGCTATTGCCCAGATTAACCCAGAAAAACGTAGTGAGGAGACTAAAGAAGCCGCTATTCCAGATGCTCTGTTGCGGCTTCCGGAGGAACAGCAGCCGTACCTACCAAAAATCAGTAACGAAAAATCAGACTTGGCCACCATCACTGACAAAATCCGTATCGATCCAGAGGGGGCTTCGGTGAATACCGATGAGCTTCGCGCAGTACGTAAAGCTGGTATGGGGATGGATAACCTGCCAGTAACGGGAGAACAGCAAGTGAACGACAGACAGGTTGCAGCACGAATTGCCGGCGATTTGGCGGAAAGGGATGCCGTAGAAAGGGCCAGAACGATGCCAGAGCGTGAGCAGGGACGCATGCCAGAGCATGATGAACAAACACACACCCGCAATATCCAGAAAGAACGCTAACAACAGGATTCTCCATGAAAAAAACGTCAATAATTGCATTAATAGTTACAACATACATATGCTTTTCAGCTACTGCCACAGCAGCTAAAGCGCCAGTATTTACGCCAGAGCAAGAGGCAAGGATCGGAGAAATAGCCGGTGATTATCTGCTTGCGCACCCAGAGATCCTGGTCCAAGTGTCACAAAAACTGCAGGTTCAGCAACGCGAAAAACAACAGCAGGTCTATGCAATGAAGGTGATGGACAAACTCAAGCAACTGACCGCTGATCCCGATACGCCTGTGATTGGACCAGCGGATGCCCGTGTTGCCGTGATCGAGTTTTTTGATTACCAGTGCGTGCACTGCAGTAATCTGGCGCCAACGATAGAGAAGCTCATGAAGCAACGCGCGGATGTGCAGTACATCTTCAAAGAGTGGCCGATCTTCGGGGGCCGCTGGGAAAATTCAGCGCTGGCCGCAAACCGCGGCCTGGCTATCTGGAATGCCGCGGGGGCGGAAGCGTACCTATCGCACAGGGCATATTGAAGGAGACTTGACGGCCTCCGACATCGAGAAAGCGACAAAACCAGCTCTTCTTTCTGCGGTTAAAACCAAAGATATGTCTGCCGCGCTGGAACGTAATGATTCACTGGCCCAGGCACTGGGGCTGACCGGTACACCTGGCCTGATAGTTCTCCCGCTGAAAAATGCAACGCCGGCAAAGATCACTGTTATTCCGGGAGCCGTGGGCGCGGAGCAGCTGATGGCCGCAATTGATAAGGCTGGTCGTTAAATCCCCCTGCCGGCGGCGCGCTGCGCCGTTGTCCAACGCCAAAGGCAGGGAAAAGCAAGTTTCCCCCGCCTGTGGCGTTCCGAAAAAAGGAATTCACCATGTTTAACGTTGACGTTCGGTACCTGCGACCCTTATTCGTTGCGGGTTTATTCTGTGTCTCGCTGAAGTTGAATGCCTCACCTGTAGTCGATGTCGGTTTTTCTCCAGAAGGTACCGCGCAGCAGCTGGTGATACAGACGCTTAAAAGCGCCGGCAGTAACATTCGACTGATGGGGTACACGTTTACTTCGCCTGAGATTGTCAGGGAACTGGTCACGGCAAAACGAAGAGGAATCGATGTACGGGTGGTTCTCGATGATGAAGGGAATAGGGGGCGCGGAAGCCAGGCTGCCATTAATACGCTACTCAATGCCGGTATTCCTCTACGAACTGTCTCCACTTTCAGGATAATGCACGATAAGGCGATCATCGTGGATAACAAAACCGTGAGCACGGGTTCGTTCAACTACACTCGCTCTGCAGCAAGATACAATTCAGAAAATGTCATTGTCATACGGGATTTCCCATCACTGGCTCAAAAATATCTTGAGCACTGGCAGTCAAGATGGAGCGCAGGGCAGGACCAACACCTCTCGTACTAGATCTTCGTTTCTCCAGGTACACACCGCCATAATGTACTCTTCGTAGTTGCAGTCCTTCTTTTTACAGCCGATCCAGCTCACAGGAATTTTGATCCACACAAAAAATTCAGATCCAACCGATTATTTCTGCACCGGCCCTGCTGGAATTCAGACGTACAACACGGTAGACTCGGAATCCTCTGTGTGGCCTTGTGGTGGGGCTTCGCACTGAAAGTATTATGCTTTTTTCTTAACTAAAATTGAGGTGGCCATAAAACTGGCGCTTCGGTTCAGCCTTGTGGTGAGGTTCAGCAGTTGAGAGAGAAGAAAAATTCCATCGTTAGATGCGGACTGATGGAAAAAGGACTCAGGATTGGACGTATCCGTAAATCGTCCGGGAGAGGGGCAAGCCCGTTATGGCGGCCCTGAATGCACAAACCCCCCGATACCTGTCACATCTTGGCGGAAGTTCAGGTATCGAGGGGTCCAAAAGCAGGCGCATAGCCTGTGAAGGATTATAACGCATGCAATACAGAAAACAATATCCGGCCGCCATAAGTTCAGGGCCGGGTGAATAAAACTAACACCATCTCACGTCAATGCTATGTTGTGAATCCGATGCCGGCATTCTGCCGCCCGGTTTATCATAAACATAAGCTACCCGCATATAACCGTCGACTGCTTGGACTCCTTGAGAAGCGCGATGTTTCCCGTTGGGAAGGTTTTTACTTTTATGACGCATTCCATCATAAAACGAACAAACTTCTCGTGCGTAAACGCCATTTCAACCGGCATCGTGCCCGGGCAATGAACGCATTGGTCCAGGGGATGGTTTACCATCTCAATATCATTAGTGGTACGGTTCCTGTCAGTTTCACGACGCTTGCCCAGGAGTCCGGACTAGCCACGAAGTCTGCCGCCGGCAATGAGTCGATCACACGCGCGACGCGCGCTGCTCATGATTTAGCGGCATTTGGGCTCATCACCTATAAACTGCTCTGGGATAAAGTCACCCGGCAGTTCTTCCCCGCGGATATCGAAGTGACCGATCGCTTCTTTGATATGGTTGGTTCAACAACTCAAGCCTGGGTTAATGCTCGCAATCAGCAGCTCGCCTGGGTTAACCAGGGGCTGGCCAGTAAAGGCGAAAAACCACTCACGCTAACCGAGGCGCGCCGCCGGCAAAAGGAAAAGCTGGTTGAAGTCGCATGGCAAAAGCGCAAGAACGAGCGCAACATTCGCCAGCAGCAAAAAATGGCCACACTGACAGCTCGGCATGAGGAACCAGATTTACGCCACATGATTTCCTGTCAGATACAGTTGGAAATGAGCCAGGGACAGCATCAGGGGCTTTCTCTTGCCGATTTCCGCAAGCTGGTGAATAAGCGTATCGCCTGGATTAAAGCCGTCGCCCGACAGCGAGAATAAGCCTGTTTTTTTAATTATCCGCTTAGTTGCGGAGGCTTTGTCACGTCTGCCGTTCCGGGTTGCTCATAATTTCAACAAACATCCCTCCCACTTTCTCCTCGAAAGCCAAAATTCACTGTGGCCACGATAGTTACTCACGTTTCTATGCAAGTGGAATCGAAAATAAAATGCAATCATAATGCTGAATGCATGGTGACTTTGTTTTTACTTCTCTACAGAAAAAAAGAACTTAAGAGCTAACGCTCTGTGGATGACTTCGCTTGCAGTGGCCAAGGCCACGCCGCTCAGAATAGAAGTGCCTCCCGTCTGTCGACGGGCGCTGTCGCACGCAGATCTGGTAGTTTAATGCCTTCCCACCACTGGAACGCCCCCGCCCCGGCCCAAAGGGCCGGAACAGCGCCGTTTTTGATGATGGATGTTGTAACTAGCATTGAGCCACATGTCTTTAATCGCTGAAATATCGAGGAACACGCTCGTAAGCGCCCCTATGGGCCGCTAACGCGGAGATACGCCCCGGCGGCGGCAAAGCCTTGCCGTGACCACTCCGACCGCGCACAAAACGATTCATGGCGCTGGAAGCGGGTTTAGGCTTAGCAGCTACCGTGTTAAATCAAGCTATTTCGTCTGTAATTTCGTAGCAACGCCCCCGTAGCTTGCCTGCGGCTGCGCACTCGCAGTACCGCGCGCCAGGCCACAAGTGGCCAGCCGTTCCCGGTCGCAAGCGACCGGCGCTAACTGCGCCCCCCCGGGGAGGCTTGGTTAGGACAGTTTTTTCTGGAAGTTCATTGAGGTCTGGCAGGGTGGGGGATGGGATTGGTGAAACCTATCAATACGTACCGGCTTCGCCGGGCATCGGCGATTCAGCTATTCACCCTTATTTTACACCTGAATATCGCCTTTTATGCCCTTCGGGCATGACTGACTGGCTGCGCACTGCTTGCCAGTCTAAAAAATTAACTGCAATATGGTCCGCTATGAGCGAGGAGCGGACATTCCGCCAGTGCACTTGAATGAAATCGTATGAGATTGGAAGCAGTAAACTATTGCATGTACAGTAACAGCTTTACGTCTACAAGGTATTAACAGTATGACTTCTCCAGGCTCTCCTGATTTGAGCGACATTAAACACGACGACTGGGTCGATCGTTGGTTTTCCCCTGTCTTCAGGCCTTACCTCAGACTGGCGCGTGTCGATCGCCCTGTAGGTATCTGGCTGGTATTATTCCCGTGTGTGGCAGCTTTGTTTCAGGCTTCGAACGGATGGCCTGCACTGAAAGAAACGCTTGTTTTTTGCCTAGGCGCTTTTCTGATGAGAAGCGCCGGCTCGACAGTCAATGATATTGCAGATCGTAACTTTGATGCGCATGTGGAAAGAACCCGTTACCGTCCTTTGGCAAGCGGACAGATTTCAACACGTAAAGCCCTGTTTTTCTTTGTATCGCAGTTGTTATGTGCCGCATCATTGCTGTATTTCCTGTCACCATTTACACGCATTTTTGCTTTGGCTGTCGTGCCGCTGGTTATCATTTACCCTTTCTGCAAGCGATTTACCTACTGGCCTCAGGCCGTTCTTGGCGCTGCTTTCAACTGGGGCATGCTGATGGCATGGGCAGAGATTCAGGGAGAAATACCTTTCGCCGCGGTTTTAATTTGGCTGGGCGCGGTAGCATGGCAGATCGGGTATGACACTGTCTATGCCTACGTTGATGCAAAAGATGATGTACGGATAGGCATTCGATCGACAGCGTTACTGTTTGGCCAGCACGGAAAAAGCATCATAATGTTTTTCTATGCGGCTACCGTTCTGCTGTGGACATATGGCGGCTGGCTAATGCACATGAAACTCCCTTATGCCTTCTTCATGATGTTGATCACGGTGCATCTGTTCTGGCAGACCTGGCGCCTTGATTTAAAGCAGCCTTCTCTCAGCTTCAATCTTTTTCTTCATAACATTCTTACAGGCGTTTTGCTCGCGGTTGCTGCAATCGCTGGCACAACCTGAAAACTAAGGATAGCAGGCTAAGCTGAACTCACCTTTGATGTATGACGTGTTTGCCTGCTTCTCATAACAATGATGTCTGCTTCTGGCACTCAGGTGACCTACATAACGGCAATCACCGATGCTCAACTGTACAGTAAGATGTTTTTGTCCAGTTATACCTGCCTGTGGCATTTATCTCAGTAATACCTGAATCAGCTGAACGAAGATATACACTGTCGCTGCCACTTGTATAGTCCGGAACCCCCATCTGAGATAGCGCCATTCATAGCGTTCTCTGGCATCAGCTGCTTCAATAGCGGGGTCAGAACATTTTCTTTTCCTGGCCCTGAATTCATCGATTACCCACAGGATGAGAATAAAGATAATGATGGTTTTCTGAAGGATGGGATTATCCACAAAGAGTGACTCCGGCCTGCCCGCTGATACAAGCAGAATAGATGAACCACCTTCACGTAGCCACCACTAAATGTAGGGGTGATATTCGTTTTCGTTCTGGTGGATTTTGCGGTGATTCTGTCCATGGCAGTTTGCTCCCCTGCTATCTGACCGGCAGCGATGAGCGAAGAGCGGACATTCCGCAAGTGAAATTGAATAAAATCATATGACATTGGAAGCAGTACGCTAATGAATGTACAGTCACTACTTTCGTCTATAAGGTATTAACAGCATGACTACTTCAGGCTCTCCTGATTTGAGTGACATTAAACACGACGACTGGGTCGATCGTTGGTTTTCACCCGTCTTCAGGCCTTACCTCAGGCTGGCACGCGTTGATCGCCCTGTAGGTATCTGGCTGGTATTATTCCCGTGTGTGGCAACTCTGTTTCAGGCTTCGAACGGATGGCCTCCCCTGAAAGAAACACTTATTTTTTGTGTCGGTGCTTTTCTGATGAGAAGCGCGGTAATGACTCCAACTTATTGATAGTGTTTTATGTTCAGATAATGCCCGATGACTTTGTCATGCAGCTCCACCGATTTTGAGAACGACAGTGACTTCCGTCCCAGCCTTGCCAGATGTTGTCTCAGATTCAGGTTATGTCGCTCAATGCGCTGAGTGTAACGCTTGCTGATAACGTGCAGCTTTCCCTTCAGGCGGGGTTCATACAGCGGCCAGCCATCCGTCATCCATACCACGACCTCAAAGGCCGACAGCAGGCTCAGAAGACGCTCCAGTGTGGCCAGAGTGCGTTCACCGAAGACGTGCGCAACAACCGTCTTCCGGAGCCTGTCATACGCGTAAAACAGCCAGCGCTGGCGCGATTTAGCCCCGACGTAGCCCCACTGTTCGTCCATTTCCGCGCAGACGATGACGTCACTGCCCGGCTGTACGCGCGAGGTTACCGACTGCGGCCTGAGTTTTTTAAGTGACGTAAAATCGTGTTGAGGCCAACGCCCATAATGCGTGCACTGGCGCGACATCCAACGCCATTCATGGCCATATCAATGATTTTCTGGTGCGTGCCGGGCTGAGAGGCGGTGTATGTGAACTGTAACTGCCATGTTTTACGGCAGTGAGAGCAGAGATAGCGCTGATGTCCGGCAGTGCTTTTGCCGTTACGCACCACCCCGTCAGTAGCTGAACAGGAGGGACAGCTGATAGAAACAGAAGCCACTGGAGCACCTCAAAAACACCATCATACACTAAATCAGTAAGTTGGCAGCATCACCTGGCGTAGCTTTGTTTTCACCTGCGGGCCATTGCAATTTATAAGTGCTTCACGGATAAGGTCTGGAATTGAATGTCAGTCAGTTACAACGGGCGCGGGCTAAGAGACATATTATCATCGGCCACGATGTTACCTGAACTACCTGACCCGCCCCCTTCCTTGCGGAAAGAGGCTTTTCACAATACCAGGACTTAGCGGGGTTCATGAACGGTCTTCTGCAGGACGTGAGGCGGTCCCGTTTGCTTTTCTCATCGCCAGGCTGTACTGCCAGGTGGAAACCAGACAGACCAGTAAAACCGGTATCATCATCAGACCCAGAAGCTTCCATCCCAGTAAAGCCAGTATCACGCCCGCTCCGGATGTGGCTATCGCGGAGAAAACAAAACGGCTGGGCTACGCCCGCCGATGGCGTTCCAGACAGAGGATATCGACTGGCTGGTAGGAGCGCTTGATAAAGTACTGATGGCTTGCACGGCGAATAAACAGCAAAGCTGACGTTCTGGAAAAACACTGAGGTCAAAGCCACGCTGGGCGCGGCTGGAACATCTTACTCCGCAGCTTAAACTGGTCGCTATCCAGATTTTGCTGAATCAGATTGACTGTGAAACGGCCGGAAAAAAACTGGCAGAATTAATAGAGCAATTCGAGTTTGATATCACCGCTGCCGAACTGTCAGCGTATCTTTTTAAACCGGGCCATGCCTGACGGCTTACCCGGTAGCGATAATAGTGGAGACCGACGGAGGACTTCACTTTGGCCGCGGGATCAGCGTCCTGCGGATGGTTTTCATCAGAAGTTTATTGATGCAAGTAACTGATATTTAACATTAAATGCGTTGTTGGCACTTTGATGTGTATATCATTTGCTATACATTCGTGTTGTGTTATTCTTGTATATCAATTGCTATACAAGAGAGGTGTGTATGAAATCAGATGTTCAACTCAACCTAAGAGCTAAAGAGTCTCAGAGGGCACTCATCGATGCCGCTGCAGAAATCCTTCATAAATCGCGAACCGACTTCATTCTTGAGATGGCCTGCAAGGCTGCGGAGAACGTGATCCTTGATCGTCGTGTTTTCAATTTTAACGACGAACAGTATGCAGAGTTCATCGATATGCTCGATGCACCAGTCGAGGATGAGCCTCCCATTAATAAACTACTGGCAAGGAAACCTCAGTGGGATGTATAACTGCGCCCGAGCCGTTATCCAGCGCCCATCAACTGGCAGAGTTCGTCAGTGGGGAAACGGTACTCGATGAATGGTTAAAACAGAGAGGTTTAAAAAATCAAGCTCTTGGCGCTGCACGAACTTTCGTTGTTTGCAAGACGGGTACGAAGCAAGTAGCTGGTTTTTACTCTTTGGCCACCGGTAGCGTTAACCATACGGAAGCGACAGGCAGTCTTCGGCGTAACATGCCAGATCCTATACCGGTGATTATACTCGCTCGCCTGGCGGTAGATGTTTCATTGCACGGAAAAGGGGTTGGCGCCGATTTACTTCACGATGCGGTTCTACGCTGTTATCGCGTAGCTGAGAATATTGGCGTTCGTGCGATAATGGTTCACGCGCTTACTGAAGAAGCCAAAGGTTTCTATGCTTACCATGGATTTAAGGCATCGCAAACTCATGAGCGGACTCTGTTCCTTAAACTTCCATGACTAGTTACTGGAGTGGGGAGGTGACTGATACCGACATAATATATTGATTATCATATTATTTATTTCAATATTTAACATAATCTTTGTTATGCGCACCTGTATTGTAACTCCCATATTCTAATGTCACTTTTGGGGCTGCGGATGTTTTCCTGGACTGTTATGTTGTGATCCCAAGATGCTGCCGGTACTTCACAGGACTCATTGCACCTAATGATAGCTTGATACGTTTCTCGTTATACCAGCGTATGTACCTGTCCAGGAAGCAGATAAATTTTTCCAGCGTGATACCCGCCCAGTCTCTGCCATAGAACATTTCGTTTTTGATACGCCCGAAGAAGCCTTCACACGCAGCATTATCCGACGAGCATCCTTTGCGCGACATGGACCTTATAAGTCCGGAGGTGTTGATACGCTCGAGCCAGCCCGGCCACCGGTAATGGCCACCACGATCGCTGTGTATCACTGGTTTATCATGTTCGTTGAGCGTATCGAGTGCGTCATCGAGCATCGTATTCACCAGCGTCGCGTCCGGGCGTGTTCCTATCGACCAGCTTACAACATGGCCATCAAAGCAGTCGATAACCGGCGACAGATAGACTTTTCCAGCCGGAAGCTGGAACTCCGTAATATCGGTCAGCCACTTCTCATTTGGCCTGCAGGAGCTAAAATCCCGGGCGAGTAAATTTTCCGGTGCCGGGCCGATTTCGCCACAGTAAGAGTTGTATCGTCGTCGCCTGGTGCGCTTGACAACGAGCTGCTCTTCTGCCATCAGTCTGCGGACAACCTTTTCAGAAATAACCCTGTTGTTACCGCGAAGCATCGCGTGAAGGCGCCGATAGCCGTAACAGCGGTAATTCTCCTCAAAGATATCGGCCATGATCACGCGTATTTCCGCATACTTATCGTACAGACGTTTTGGTAAAAATAACAGCTGCGGGCAAGTTGTAGAACGCTTAGCAACTCAGCAACGGGGTACTTTTTCTTAAGGGCATCAACTATCAGGGTTTTCTCCCTGTTTTTCAGTTTCAGAAAGCTGACGCCCAGATCTTTTTTTATCAGTTCATTCGCCTTTGTCAGTATGTCACGTTCGAGCTGCAGCTGATGAACCTGCTTCCTGAGACGCTGGATTTCACCGAGTAAAGCATCCTGATTTTTATCCTGAGGGGCTGACTTTCGTTTGCGCATGGATTGATAAGCCTCGTCACTGATAAGGTCTTTCTTCCATTTGTACAGGACCGGGACGCTGACGCCTATGCTTTGTGCAACTTTACGCGCGGTTCCACGTCGGTTACAGAGCTCCCGGACGGCCTGAGACCTCTCTTCCGGGCTGGAGCATTTGTTTCGTGGGGACTGAACCAGGCTTCGATGGCGGGCAGGAACTGCCACAGCAGCATGAGTGCGGCGATGCAGCCAGTGATGACGAGCCAGCGCCGGATGAATCGATCCGGCGCCGGGCGGCTGTAGGGGTCGGGTAGGTCACGTCATTCTCCATGTTGAAATCAGCGCCAAAGGCCGCCAGTGCGCCAGCGTGGCGGACGTGGTGATACGGTCACTTCGGGGTCGTAACGGGCCGATGGAAACGGCGGCATCGCGGGCGGCGGAGCAAGTTCCAGCAAGCGCTCAATGCGTTCAGCCGTCGCTGGATGCGTGCGCAACCAGGAGGGTTCCGGATTGCCCCATCCGGGCAGCAGCCAGGCGCGCCAGGAGCGGCTCACCCGCTCGATCTTGGCGAGCGCTGAGGCCAGCCCGTGCGGGTCGCCGGTCAATTCGGCAGCGAGCCGGTCGGCGTCGAATTCGCGCACCCTGGACAAGCCCAACTGAGCCAGCAAGGCCAGCTGTGGCGCGACCGCAAGTAGAAGCAACGCGGGCCAATTGACTTCCGTGACTCCAAGCAAGAGCGTTGGCAAGCTGAGCACGATCGCAAGCTGCCCCAACAAGGCCAGAAGATGGGTGAGCCGGCTGATGGAATCGGCCAAGCCCATGACACGCAAATCCTCGTTCGCAATATGCGCGATTTCGTGGCCGAGCACGCCGGTCAACTCGCGGGGCGTGAGGCTACGCAGCAGGCCGTCGGTCAGCGCGATGGCCGCGTGATGCTTCGAACCGGTGGCGAAGGCGTTGACGACCCCGCTGGGCACGTAGTGCGGTACCGGCACGGTAGGCAGCCCGGCCCGCGCCGCCAGTTCGCGCAACACAGCCCAAAGATCGGGCGCTTCATCCGGGTGCAAGGGGCGTGCGCCATACAGCCGCAAGGTCAGCCCGGAGGCGGCCGCCGGTTCAAGCAGCAGGGTGAACCCCGCAGCCGCAAGCGCCAGCCAAAGCCCGCCGTCACCCAACAGCAGGCTGCCAGCGACGGCGGCAATTCCGAGCAGGGTCAGCACCAACAGCACGGTTTGCAGGCGATTGTGCCAGCGATGCCGCGCGCCGACATTCTGCGCGTGGCGCAGATCACGACTGATCATCTGAGCTTTCCCCGGCTGTCCGGTCATCGCGCTCGCGCAGCAGCCAGTAAGTCGCCCCGAGGGCCAGTGTCGCGCCTGCAAGCGCCGCGACCTTGGCGGGGCCGGTCTCCGGGTCGAGGATCACGAATTTACGCGCCAGGGCGATCAGCCCGATCAGGATCACCGTCTTGACCTGGATGATGCTGTCGCGCCGCAAGGCCACCCTCACGATGGAATGCTTGAACTCCATGGCAATGAGCAGCGTCATGATCATGCCGAACACGGTCTGGAAGACCTTGTGATCGAGCGGATTGAATGCATCAATGATCAGCAGGCTGAAGACGATCGAGATCAGCTGCAGCAGCGAGACCACGATGATAACGGCAATGATTGCGGACAGCGCGAGCGCGATCGCCTGTTCAAAGCGCTCGTAGAACGTCATCACTGCCCATTGGGCGCGAAATGTTTTGATCGGGTCTGCTTGCTTTTCCTTCATCGCCACTCCTCTCAATTCTGAAATACTTGTGCGCCCACAACTTGGTTGCACCCTTGTCTTTTTTGCCTGGTAGAGCGCGCTGTCCGCCTGCAGCATCACCTGCTCGACAGAGTGCAAACGGGGGTCAAGGAGAGCCACCCCCATGCTGGCGCTATAGCTGATCGACACCTCTCCACACACCACCGCTGTCGCCGCAGTGTCCTGACGAAATCGCTCCGCCCATACTTGGGCGCCTTCTATCGATGCCGCTTCCAACAACACAGCGAATTCCTCCCCCCAATCCGGGCAGCCATGTCGGTTGCGCGAACATGTTCCCTCAACCGTGAAGCAAAGGGGTCGGTGATCACCATACGCAGCAACTGCTGCTCTATTTCCTTGCGAGAAGAGATGTCGAACAGAGTACCGACTATCAGTTGCCTGCCCGCGTCACCCAGCCATGGGCCTTGTTCCTCGAAAGTCGAGTTGCCAGAGGAGCAGGTGAACAGATGGGCCGCGCCGTCACGCGAACGGATGGCCAGCGAGCGGGAGGGCAGTGCCGCCGCTGATGAGCAGTCCCCACGGCGTGGCCGACTGCGGATCACGCTTGTAGACGCCCGCGTGACCTGCGGCCACGACCGCCACCGCGATCGAGGCCAGGGAGGCTGCCCATGCCAGTGCCAGGCCGATGGGGTCGGACACGGCAGCCTCGCCCGCCATCAAGATGCGTCGCTCGCCTTCGCGGCATCCGGCTGCTCCGGCTCGGCCGGGGTCTGCGGTGGCTCTTTGCGTTCGAACACCACGCGTTCGGCCTTGTCGTCCCAGCGTGCGCTGACGTGATCGCCCTTGCCGATGCCGCCGCCGAGCATCTCGCGCGCCAGCGCAGTTTCCAGCTCGCTGCGGATCAGGCGCTTGAGTTCACGCGCACCGAACTCGGGCTTGTAGCCTTCTTCCGCGAAATGGTCGATCAGCGTCTGATCGAAAGTGAGTGTCACGCCCTGGCTGGCGGCGCTGCGCGCCACGCGATCGAGCTGCAGGCCGACGATGTGGCGGATCTCCTCCTTGCCCAGCGCATGGAAGACGATGATCTCGTCGATGCGGTTGAGGAACTCGGGCCGGAAATGGCCGCGCAGCACGTCCATGACTCCGGCCTTGGTCTTTTCGTACTCCTCGCCGGCCGCCCCGCGCGCCTTCAGCCGTCGCTGGATGATGTCCGAACCCAGGTTGGACGTGGCGATGATGATGGTGTTGGTGAAATCCACCACCCGGCCCTTGCCGTCGGTGAGGCGACCGTCGTCGAACACTTGCAGCAGGATGTTGTATACGTCAGGGTGTGCCTTCTCGATCTCGTCGAGCAGCAGCACGCTGTAGGGCTTGCGCCGCACCTTCTCGGTGAGCTGACCGCCTTCGTCGTAACCGACATAGCCCGGAGGCGCGCCCACCAATCGCGCCACGGTATGGCGTTCGCCATATTCCGACATGTCGATGCGCAACAGGGCGTGCTCATCGCCGTAGATCGATTCGGCCAATGCCTTGGCGAGCTCGGTCTTGCCCACCCCGGTCGGGCCCAGAAACAGGAAGGTAGCCACCGGTTTGCTGCCTTCACGCAGGCCGGCGCGGGACAGCCGCACGGCATCGGCCACGGCACGGACCGCCTCGTCTTGTCCCACCAGGCGCTCGTGCAGCCGTTGTTCCAAGTGCAGCAGCTTTTCGCGCTCTTCCACCGTCAACTCGTTGACCGGGATGCCGGTCAGGCGCGAGACGATCTGCGCCACGTGTTCCGCCTTGACCTCGGCACTGCCGGAGGCCCGCTCCCGCTCCCAGTCCTCGACGAGCTTCTTGAGCTCGGCCTCCTTGGCTTCGATGCGCTTCCCGAGCTCGGCGGCCTGGTCGTACTGCTTGCGCGCGGCCACGTAATCCTGTTCACGCCGCAGCTGGTGCAGTTCGGACTCCAGCTCCTGCACGGCCACCGGCCGGGCCGTGGCCGACAGCTTCACGCGCGCGGCCGCCTGGTCGAGCAAATCGATCGCCTTGTCCGGCAGGAAGCGCGCCGTGATGTAGCGGTCGGACAACTCGGCCGCCGCGATGATCGCGTCCTCGGAGATGCTGACCTTGTGGTGCGCCTCGAAGGTGTCGCGCAGGCCGCGCAGAATCATGATGGCCTGGGCCACCGTCGGCTCGGGTACCGTCACCGGCTGGAAGCGCCGCTCCAGTGCGGCATCCTTCTCGATGTATTTCTGGTACTCGTTCAGCGTCGTGGCGCCGATCAGGTTGAGTTCACCGCGCGCCATCATCGGTTTGAACACGTTGGCCACGTCCAGCCCGCCTTCGCCACCGCCCTGGCCGGCACCGACGATGGTGTGCACCTCGTCGATGAACAAAATCAGCTCGCCCTGGTGCTCGGTCACCTCCTTCAGCACCTTCTGCACGCGCTCCTCGAACTCGCCGCGATATTTGGCGCCGGCCACCATGGCGTTGATGTTGAGTTCCACCAGGCGCTTGTCGCGCAAGGTCTCGGGCACTTCACCCGCCACCATGCGCTGCGCCAGCCCTTCGACGATGGCGGTCTTGCCCACACCCGGCTCGCCGATCAGCACCGGGTTGTTCTTCTTGCGCCGGGCCAGCACCTCGATGGTGGTTTCGATCTCCTGCGCGCGGCCGATCACCGGGTCGAGCTTGCCGTCGCGCGCCATCTTGGTCAGGTCGCGCGAGTACTTGTCGAGTTCTGGCGTGTTGGTCGGCGTCTCAGCGCGGCCATCCTCGGCGCCCTTGCCGACCACCTTGCTGACCTGTTGGCGCAGCGCCTGCGGCGTCAGGCCGTAGCGGCGCAGCAGGTTGGCGGCCAGCCCTTCGCCTTCCTCAGCCAGACCGATCAGGAAATGCTCTGGACCGACATAAGAATGGCCGAGTTCATTGGAGGCCACGAAGGCGCGGCTGAGCGCATCCTTCACGCGCGGCGACACGCCGATCTCGCCCTCGAAGGGCTTGTCCCCGCGCTTGGCCTCAGACTCGATCTGCCGCTTGAGGTCATCGACCTTGATCTTGAACTGACCCAGGATGGTCTTGACCACGTCGCTGTCGGCCAGCGCCAGCAGCAGATGTTCGGTATCCACCTCGGAGCGGCCAAATTCGGCAGCGTGTTTGGCGGCCTCCTGCAGCAAGGCTTCCGACTGTTCGCTGATGCGGCTGGCCAGCCCACTGCCGCGACGGCGCGGCGCACCCGAACCTGCGGCGGCGGGCTCGCCAAACGAGGCATCGACCACGTCATCGGTATCGGCGGCAACTGGCGTCGCGTCGTCGCCGATGCGGAAGAAGTCACTGCCGAGGAAGTCCTCGAACAGGCCGCTGCGCGAGCCGAACAAGGCTTCCAGCGGCGAAACGGTGCGCTTTTGCTGGCGCACTAATTGCCGGTAATGGTCGTCGCACAACAGCATGGTGCTGTGACGACCGTTGAGATTGGCTTCCACCCGCACGGTGGCGGGTTGGCCGCAGACCTGGCATTGTTTTCTGGCCATGCTGATGCTCCTGAGAAGGTTGACAAGGTTGAGGCGACGAGGCATCGCGAACCGCGACTCCTCGTCTCGTGCCGGGTTTTTCTTGTGACGAACGAGCCGGCGACGTCAGCCGTTGATCGGGATCGAGCGTCCCTGCTTCGGCGCGCTGACCTCGCGCTTGTCGATCGTGACCGTGAGCACCCCGTTCTTGAACGATGCTTTGATCGAATCCTGGTTGGCGTCGTCAGGCAGGTTCAAGGCACGCTGAAAGCTGCCGTAGGAGCGCTCCACACGGTGGAAGCCACCTTCCTTCTTCTCCTGTTCCTGGCGCTTCTCGCCACGCACCATCAGCACGTCGTTGTCGAGAGTGATCTGGATGTCCTTCTCCTCGACACCGGGCACTTCCAGGGCAATCTTGTACTGCTTGTCGGTTTCCTGGATGTCCAGGGCCGGCTTCAGCATGCCCGACCAATCGGATGGCCACTGCGGCATGTTCGACGCCGGAAAACCGAAGCCCCGGAATGCGTCATCGAACAGCCGGTCGATTTCCCGATGCAGTTGCAGGATCGGGCTGACTGGCCCGCTCGCCGCTGGCAGGTCATTGCGCTGCACCGGCAGGGAAGAGACGGTCTGCTGCTCTTGCTGCTCGTTCTTGAACCAGTTCCAGGGAGCCAACTTCTTGAAATCGATGTCCATGTCATACCTCCAGAAAAATTGGAAAACGAGTTACTCAAGCCCTTTGCCTGCTGTGACGGGCAGTGCGCCCAGGCGACACGGGCTGCTCGGATGACTTCTGCTGTTCACGCTTGCGCATCACCTCCTTCTTTGCTCCGGCTCGGGTCTGATCATTGATCCACTGATCGATTTCACTTTGAGGAAACCGCCACGTCCCGCCCACCTTGAAAGCCGGAATTTCCCCGTGCGCGGCGAGCCGATAAAGCGTCCGCTTGCCGACTTTCAAGTACGCAGCCAATTCATCGAGCGTGAAAATCACCTGTAGGTGCGCTTTCATCCCTGTAGGTGCGCTTTCATCTCACCCTCTCCAATCGCGTCGCTTTGCGGTTCCGGCCAAGGAAATCCTTGTAATACTTTGTAAGATATTACGCTTACCATGACAGCCTTCAAGAGTCAATGTACAGCGTTCTCCCGCCCCATTGATGCAGGTCAACTGCTCAGGCAAGGCGCAGCGGGGCGGTCTGATCAGGCAATGGACAGCGCCTGGCTCGTCAGCCTGCGTGTACCACTGGCGCCTCGATCAAACACCGATCCTCACGTTGTAGCCGAGTGCCCGCAGCCCCTTGCTCGTCTGCATGTTCCTTGGCGGAAACTCGTCTGGGCGCGCCCAGACGACGATTTCCCCGAGGCTGCTCAGGCTAACGTGCGGAATTGCCCAGTCGTCGCTGCGGATCGCGTTCCAGAGTCGGGCCGAAACACTTCCGTTGCCCCAGACAACGTAGTTCAACAGTATCCGTCCGGCCAGCACACCTTCCCGACACCGCCGCCGAAGGCCATGGCCCATCAAGCGGATTTTCCATGCGCCCTCAGCGCCGTACCTACAGCAAATCTTTCAAGGCTCAGGTCATTCAGGAGTGTTCTGAACCCGGTGCCTCCATCGCAAACATCGCCTTGGGCTACAGCCTCAATGCCAACCTCGACCACAAATGGATTCGGCTGCCTACCCAGAAAACCACGGCTATCCAGCCAGCGTTCATCCCGTTGCCTTCTCAAATGCTCGGCGTGGGTTCGCATACTCAAGCGCGCTGCTGCGATCATGAGTTTGATCCAGTCGGCCCGTAATAATGGGCACGATCCGTATGCCTATCTCAAGGATGTGCTGACACGGTTGCCGTCCCTGTAACAGCCTGAAGTTGACCTGGGTAATCAAATACCGGTGTAGTGATTAGGAAACAGGGCTCGGATAACATCATGGCGCAGGTCACCCTGATCTTGACCCTCCATCTCCGAACAGCTTTTGTATCTTAAGTTAACGATGTCCGCTGCCGCCGGTATTCCCTCGGGGAGTGATATCCCAGCGCGCTGTGCGGGTGGCTTCCATTTCCATCAGATGTCCTTCCTGCTCCGCTACTGAAGGCGTGGTGCGTAACGGCAAAAGCACTGCCGGACATCAGCGCTATCTCTGCTCTCACTGCCGTAAAACATGGCAACTACAGTTCACTTACACCGCCTCTCAGCCCGGTACGCACCAGAAAATCATTGATATG
This sequence comes from Klebsiella sp. WP4-W18-ESBL-05, assembly GCF_014169075.1. Taxonomy (NCBI): domain Bacteria; kingdom Pseudomonadati; phylum Pseudomonadota; class Gammaproteobacteria; order Enterobacterales; family Enterobacteriaceae; genus Klebsiella; species Klebsiella sp. WP4-W18-ESBL-05. The sequence goes on from NZ_AP022058.1 coordinate 70,939, forward strand.
GCCATGAATGGCGTTGGATGCCGGGCAACCGCCCGCATTATGGGCGTTGGCCTCAACACGATTTTACGTCACTTAAAAAACTCAGACCGCAGTCGGTAACCTCACGCATACAACCGGGCAGTGACGTCATTGTTTGCGCGGAAATGGACGAACAGTGGGGTTATGTCGGCGCTAAATCACGCCAGCGCTGGTTGTTTTACGCGTATGACAGGATACGGAGGACGGTTGTGGCGCACGTATTCGGTGAATGCACGTTGTCCATGCTGGAGCGTCTTCTGGGCCTGCTGTCGGCCTTTGAGGTCGTGGTATGGATGACGGATGGCTGGCCGCTTTATGAATCACGCCTGAAGGGAGAACTGCACGTTATCAGCAAGCGATATACGCAGCGCATTGAGCGGCATAACCTGAATCTGAGGCAGCATCTGTCAAGGCTGGGCAGGAAGTCACTGTCGTTCTCAAAATCGGTGGAGCTGCATGACAAAGTCATCGGGCATTATCTGAACATAAAACACTATCAGTAAGTTGGAGTCATTACCGAATGTTTAGCGTGGGCAAAGAAATGGCAGAGGCGGAAGATATAAGCGTTTCCCATCAGTTCAAAACATAAGCGAGTGGGTCGTTGATCGTTTGATATCAGAAATTATCACAGAGGGTAGAGATGACTGATATCACCGAACTGACACAGTATGAAATAAACTGTCCGGGCGTCGGGCTTGCAAATAGCGGCGAGCCCGACGCCCGGTGGTGTCAACCTTCCAGATTCAGCTCCACGCTGCGCTTAAGCACCAGGCGCATAATGGCGTAATAAACCATGCCGACGGCAAGCCAGCTCAGGCCGAGCACTTTGGCTTCAATATCCATTTCATAAATGACAAAGCCGATAATGCACAAACCAATCACTGGGAAGAGCAGATGCATCACCAGATTGCGCGATTTTTGACGGATCAGATAGTGGTTGATAACCGCCACGTGCAGCACAAGGAAGCCCATAAGCGCGCCGAAGTTAACCAGCCTGCTGAGGTTGTCGATATCGCCGTAGAACCAGAGACCGGAAACCAGTGAAATCAGTGCGACTAATAATGTACTGACATACGGTGTTTTCAGGCGTGGATGAACCTTCGCAAGCAACTGCGGGAGTTGCTTATCACGAGCCATCGCAAACAGGATGCGTGAAACCGCCGCCTGGGCAACCAGCGCGTTTGCGATCCCCCAGGAAATCACCGTGGACCACATGGTGACGTATTTCAGCCATTGGCCGCCGGCCAGATTGGCAGTATCGTAGAACGCGGTATCGAGGCTGCCAAATTTCATTCCTTGCGCAAGGTCCGCCGCAATCCAGGTTTGGAGAATGAACAGCGTACCGACCAGCATCAGGGCGCCCAACGAGGCCTTACCCACGGTATCGACGCCGCCTTTGGTTTCTTCGGACAGCGTCGATATTCCATCGAAGCCGAGGAAAGAGAGCACGGCAATTGAGACTGCGCCCATGACCAGAGGCAGGCTGAATTTATCGGCATTATACAAGGGGGCGAGCGTCAGATGGCCTGCCCCGGCTCCGGAATAAAGCGCAATCAATCCCAGTACCACAAAAATTGCGAGCACCACGATTTCAGCCACCAAAATGGTATTATTCGCCCGTGCGGTAAAGGTAATGCCGCGTAAGTTAATCAGGCTGTTAAGCGCGATAAAGCCGATAATCCAGACCCAGCCCGGAACGCCCGGTAACATCGGCCCCACCGCCGCCGCGCTGACAATATACAGTAGCGATGGCACCAGAATGTAATCCAGCAATATCAGCCAGCCAGCAAAAAAACCTACGATAGGGTGTATTCCGCGCTGAGCGTATGCGTATACCGAACCTGAAACGGGGAACGCGCGTGACATCGACCAGTAGCTCATGGCGGTGAAAAACATTGCCACCATGCCGATCAGATAAGCCAGCGCCACCATGCCCTGCGCGCCATCCCAGACGTAGCCGAAGACACCGAAAGGGGCTATGGGTACCATAAAAATCATGCCGTAAACCAGCAGATCGCGAAAGGTCAATGCTCGATGGAGCTCCTGTTTATAACCGAACTGTTCGATGCTCATGCCTGCTTCCCTTCAATACTCAGCGAAAGCTGCGCCGCCACCGATTTGGGTAACGCGTAGCGGCAAGTTTTCAGCGGGTCGACCACCTGACAGATTTGCAGGTCGCCAGCGATACTCAGTATATTGATAGCTTCCGCCAGCATCAGGGAAGTATTATCGGCGATAAAATGTGCCATATTACGTGCCGCAAGGGCTGCCGCATCGTCGAGGGTAACGGCAGAAGCGAGGGTGAAAATCGTTTCGTTGTTTTCCAGCATCGGCAAGGGTAGCTGACGGTTTTTAACAACGGTTAACTCAACGAGGACTTCGCCCGGCACTTCCAGGCCGCAAACTGAGACTTCGCCATCACCCATCGCGGCGTGTAAATCTCCCAGCGCGAAAAGCGCACCAGGTACGTTGACCGGTAGCCAGAGGGTGCTGCCTGCGGTGATCATTTTGCAGTCCATATTACCGCCGTGGCTATCCGGCGTGCCGCAGGAGATAGCCTTTCCGGCAGGCGCGACGCCGATAACGCCAACCATCGGATTAAGCGGCACACGTACATTGCCAGGCATGATCGCATGGCCCTGTTCAATGGGCACTATGGTCACTTTTGGAGCACTAAGTTCGTCGCCAATCACCCCGAGTTGCGGGGCGGTGACCATCACCGCCTGCTGGCTCGTCAGGGTAATTTTCTTGATGGTGACTTTAAGCGCATCGCCCGGTTCGGCGCCTACAATGTAGACCGGCCCGGTGGCCGGGTTAATACGCTGCCAGTCCAACTCGTTGAACACGGTCTCGGCAGAGGTGATTTGGTCGGAGAAGCAGTCGCAGGTTTCAAATAACACTTCACTTCCACTGTTGACGGTGGCGACAGGAACGTTATCGCGCGACATGGCGTAAACCATCCGATCTTTGGGTATTTTCATTAGATTCATCCCGGTAATATTGTTGTGTTTTTTTTGGTGTTTCCCGTAGGGGAAAGGGTGAATGTATCGGGAATTTTGCAGAAAGGCAATTATGAGTACCCTAAGAGGGTTTACGGTGATTATTATTTAAAATCAAAATTTTATAGTTAGTAGTGTTTAATGGCTTTGTTGAATAAATCGAACTTTTGCTGAGTTGAAGGATCAGATCGGCTTTGTTGAATAAATAAGATTTCGTGCGAACGACTCTGTAGCTGGCTGGATTTTCAGGCAATACGCACGCTTTCTGGCATCCCAGCCTTTGTCATCCTGTTCAACGCACGCACCATGGCCATAGTGTAAGTATCCCGGCAAAACGAACCACTCACTTTTAGAGATCTTCCGACATACTGATTATGTCCCCTGAGGAGATCGCTATGCGTAAGATCCGATTCACTGAACACCAGATCATCGCCGTATTGAAGTCCGTCGAAGCCGGACGTACCGTCAAGGATGTGTGCCGTGAGGCCGCTATTTCGGAAGCCAGTTATTACAACTGGAAGGCAAAATATGGCGGGATGGAAGCGGCCGATATTAAAAAAATCAAAGACCTTGAGGATGAGAATCGACGTCTGAAACAGATGTTTGCTGATCTCAGCCTTGAGTGCCGGGCACTGAAAGACGTCATCGAAAAAAAGCTTTAAAACCAGCGATAAAGCGTGAACTCGTCAGCTATCTGACGGCACAATTTGCCATGAGTTTACGCCAGGCCTGCAGGACGTTATCGCTGAGCAGGACGGTCTATTTTTACCAGCCCGATACCCGACGTGATGAACCGGTGATCTGTGCGCTGACTGAACTGGCAGAACGCTATCCGCGCTACGGTTTTAAGAAGTTGTTCCAGCTGCTGCGCAGGCAGGGCAATACCTGGAACCACAAACGTGTTCACCGGATTTACTGCCTGCTGAAACTGAATTTTCGTCGCAAGGGAAAACAGCGGCTGCCAGTGCGTAATCCAGCACCACTGGCGACACCGCAAGCATTAAACCAGAGCTGGTCCATCGATTTTATGCACGACGCCCTGGTCTGCGGCAGACGCTTCCGGACCTTCAATGTGGTGGATGATTTTAACCGCGAAGCACTGGCGATAGAAATCGACCTGAATATCCCGGCTCAGCGAGTCATCCGGGTGCTGGACAGGATCGCGGCAAACCGCGGCTACCCGCTGAAGATGCGGATGGACAACGGGCCAGAGCTGGTCTCACTGGCGCTGGCACAATGGGCCGAAGAGCATGGCGTGATGCTCGAATTTATCAAACCGGGTAAGCCGACGCAAAATGCGTTTATCGAACGGTTTAACCGGACGTACCGGACAGAAATCCTGGATTTTTACCTGTTCAGAACACTGAATGAGGCACGGGAAATCACCGGACGCTGGCTAATGGAATATAACAACGAGCGCCCTCACGAATCCCTGAACAACCTGACGCCGGAAGAGTACCGGCTGATGGCTGAAAAACCGGAACTCTCAAAAAGTGCGTGGAACTAAAACAGGTGTGCTTACAATAGCTTCCGCTACCTGACCATCGTAGTCACGCAGCGTCAGTGAATCTCCCAACAACAGCTTCATTCTGTACATTGCCGTTTCCGCTATCGAGCGACGGTTATATTCCGTTGTCCATTTCCACCGTGCATTGCTTCCGCTCAGCCGCTGATTATCAACGGCACGGTTGCGGTCTGCGTACTCACCGGGCCAGTAACCTGCTCCTTTTCGGGGAGGAATAAGCGCGCTGATTTTTTTGCGGCGCAGTTCATCGTGACAAAGCCGGGTATCGTAAGCCCCGTCTGCCGCGGCTGCCCTGATTTTTCTGTGAGTCTGCCGGATAAGGCCCGGGAAGGCTTCTGAGTCCGTGACGTTATTCAGCGACAGGTCTGCACAGACAACTTCATGTGTGTTGCTGTCAACAGCAAGATGCAACTTTCGCCAGATACGACGGCGCTCTTTGCCGTGCTTTCTGACTTTCCATTCGCCTTCACCAAAGACCTTCAGCCCGGTGGAATCAATCACCAGGTGTGCGATTTCACCCCGGGTGGACGTTTTGAAACTGACATTAACCGACTTTGCCCGCTTACTGACACTGGTGTAATCCGGGCAGCGCAACGGAACGTTCATCAGGGCAAAAATGGAATCAATAAAACCCTGCGCAGCCCGCAGGGTCAGCCGGAATACGCGTTTAATCACCAGAACGGTGGTGATGGCGAGATCAGAATAGCGCTGGGGCCTTCCTCGTGATGAAGGCGTTGCCGACTCATACCAGGCCTGAATCGCCTCATCATCCAGCCAGAAAGTGAGGGAGCCACGGTTGATGAGAGCTTTGTTGTAGGTGGACCAGTTGGTGATTCTGAACTTTTGCTTTGCCACGGAATGGTCTGTGTTGTCGGGAGGATGCGTGATCTGATCCTTCAACTCAGCAAAAGTTCGATTTATTCAACAAAGCCCCGCCTGGATAACACCGAATGTCAACGCAAAGCAGAAGTGTCACCTTCGGTGCGAAACAGAGATGTCATGCTTTGGTTCAGAGAATGCGTTTGACCGCCTCGCTATATACTTCCGAGCGTTCTCTTTTCCCAACAGAAATCACGAAAACGACAACTTTCTCGTCTATAACCTGGTATACAAGGCGATAGCCTGAAGACCGGAGCTTAATCTTGTAACAATCAGGCATACCACGGAGCTTGTTTGTAGACTGGCCCCATGAATCTCCAGACAGTTGGTATCACTTAAATTAGTGATAGTCTTAATACTAGTTTTAGACTAGTCGTTGGAGTCCGAATGATTGATGTTCTAGGTCCAGAGAAGCGCAGACGGCGCAGCGTTCAGGAAAAAATCGCCATTGTTCAGCAGAGCTTTGAGCCCGGCATGACCGTGTCGCTGGTCGCCCGTCAGCATGGCGTTGCTGCCAGTCAGCTGTTCCTGTGGCGTAAGCAATATCAGGAAGGCAGTCTCACTGCGGTTGCCGCAGGTGAACAGGTTGTACCCGCGTCGGAGCTGGCATCTGCAATGAAGCAAATTAAAGAGTTACAGCGCCTGCTGGGCAAAAAAACCATGGAAAACGAGCTGCTGAAAGAAGCCGTTGAATATGGCCGACAAAAAAAGTGGATAGCGCACGTGCCCTTGTTGCCGGAGGATGGCGAATAAGCCTTGTCAGTCGTTGCCTCCGGGTCTCACGTGCGCAACTGCATGCCATGGCCCGTCGGTCGAAGGGCTGGCAGGATCGTCGGTGCAAGCGCAAGCCTGATGATACTGAAGCGCTGGCTCGTATCCATACCGTTATCGACGATCTGCCCACCTATGGTTATCGTCGTGTATGGGCACTGCTGCGCAGACAATCAGAAACTGACGACATGGCGGTGATCAATGCCAAACGCGTATACCGCATCATGCGTCAGAATGCGCTGCTGCTTGAGCGTAAACCGGCAATACCGCCCTCGAAGCGGGCGCATAGAGGGAAAGTGGCCGTTGGAGAAAGTAACCAGCGGTGGTGCTCCGACGGCTTCGAGTTCAGCTGTGATAACGGTGAAAAACTGCGGGTCACGTTCGCGCTGGACTGTTGCGATCGCGAGGCACTTCACTGGGCGGCAAGTACCGGTGGATATGACAGTGAAACCGTGCAGGACGTCATGCTGGGTGCAGTAGAGCGTCGCTTCGGTAACAGGCTGCCGACATCCCCCGTTGAGTGGCTGACAGACAACGGTTCAGCCTACCGTTCTCATCAGACGCGTCAGTTCGCCAGAATGGTAGGACTGGAGCCAAAACATACGGCGGTACGTAGTCCAGAAAGCAACGGAATGGCGGAGAGCTTCGTGAAAACGATGAAGCGCGACTACATCAGCATCATGCCAAAACCTGACGGGTTAACAGCGGCAAAGAACCTTGCGGAGGCCTTCGAACATTACAACGAATGGCATCCGCACAGTGCACTGGGATATCGTTCGCCACGGGAATATCTGCGGCGGCGAACCAGTAATGGGTTAAGCGATAAAAAGTGTCTGGAAATATAGGGGCCAATCCAGTTTGCTTCAATCCGGGGTGACTCAAGTACTTCAACCAGCTTCTTTTTCAACTGTTCACGTACCGTCGAGCCCAGCTTTCGCCATTCCTTTAGTGCCCGCTCGTCAAAATCCAGAAAATACGCCATCAGAGTTCATCCAGCGTCACACGTACTGGCTTAGGATTACGAAGCCGTTCTTTCACTATCTCCACAAGTTCAGCATCTTCATCACTCAGGAGTGTCTGTTTGAACGGCAAGCGTTCATTGTCAGCGATATACTCGAGCATGAGACGAAGCGCTTCAGAAGGAGTTACGCCCATTTTTTCAAGCGCGGCGTAAGAACGCGCTTTAAGTTCATCGTCAATACGCAGGTTAATGCTACCCATGTCTTACACCTCTTGTAATTACAAATGTCATTACAAGTATCGCACTACAACATGCTTAGGGCAAGTCACGAAGGAAGTCAGAAAGTAGTCGTAAGAACGGTGATCACTGTCCGCTTTGTGCTGTGAGTTCAACCGATGGATGCAACACATTGATTGAACCGCTCTGCGGGTGATTCATAGTCTAGCGTTTTTCTCGGCCTCTCGTTGAGCTGTCTGGCAACACTGTTTAGTCTTTGCTGGCTGTGAACCGATAAGTCAGTTCCTTTTGGAAAATACTGTCTGAGTAATCTGTTTGTATTTTCATTTGAGCCGCGTTGCCAGGGAGATTGAGGATCGCAGAAGTAAACCTGAATATCTGTAGCTACGGTAAACCGGGTATGGCTGGTCATTTCAGCACCCCGGTCCCATGTTAATGTTTTATAAAGCTCAGCAGGTAATTCACGGGCTTGTTTGATGAGTGCAGATATAACCGTTATGGTCTTGTTGTCCCTGACTTTGGCCAACATAACAAAACGGGAATGACGCTCTACGAGGGTGACGATATAGGAGTTTTTAGAGCCCTGGATCAGATCACCTTCCCAGTGACCTGGTATGGCTCTGTCAGCTGCTTCAGGTGGCCTTTCGCTGATAGAGATCGTATCCGGGATTGACCCTAATCCTTTCCCTTTAAGCGATGATGTTCTGGATCTACGCACGACTCTTCCGCTTCTGAGGCATTGCTGCAGTTCTTTTTTTAATGCACCCCGGGTTTGTATAAAAAGCGTTTTATATATCGTTTCGTGTGACACATGCATTTCCTGACTATCCGGATAACAGCGTTTCAGCCAGCCGGCGATCTGTTCCGGCGACCAGTCCTGATGCATCTTCTCTGCAATGATTTTACACAATGCGGGGCTTTGAATTAGCTTGCAAGGTTTTGGTCTCAGAGCATTTTCCCACGCAGCAGTATCGGCTTTTGCTGCACGGTATTGTTTTGCACCACCGTGTCTCCTAATCTCGCGGCTAATCGTTGAAGGAGCTCTTGATAATTTGGCAGCGATGTCCCTGATGCTGCGTTTTGCTACCAATCCTCTGGATATTTCCTCTCTTTCATCAAGCGAGAGCGCTAACCGGTGCCGCCTTCTCACGGGAGGACGGTAGCCACCTGTCTGGTGGATTGTAGGCATAATAGAAGAGTGAAATCGGTGATGCTGCCAACTTACTGATTTAGTGTATGATGGTGTTTTTGAGGTGCTCCAGTGGCTTCTGTTTCTATCAGCTGTCCCTCCTGTTCAGCTACTGACGGGGTGGTGCGTAACGGCAAAAGCACCGCCGGACATCAGCGCTATCTCTGCTCTCACTGCCGTAAAACATGGCAACTGCAGTTCACTTACACCGCCTCTCAGCCCGGTACGCACCAGAAAATCATTGATATGGCCATGAATGGCGTCGGATGTCGCGCCAGTGCACGCATTATGGGCGTTGGCCTCAACACGGTTTTACGTCACTTAAAAAACTCAGGCCGCAGTCGGTACCCTCGCGCATACAACCGGGCAGTGATGTGATTGTCTGCGCTGAAATGGACGAACAGTGGGGCTACGTCGGTGCTAAATCACGTCAGCGCTGGCTGTTTTACGCGTATGACAGGATACGGAGGACGGTTGTGGCGCACGTCTTCGGTGAACGCACTCTGGCCACACTGGAGCGTCTTCTGAGCCTGCTGTCGGCCTTTGAGGTCGTGGTATGGATGACGGATGGCTGGCCGCTGTATGAACCCCGCCTGAAGGGAAAGCTGCACGTTATCAGCAAGCGTTACACTCAGCGCATTGAGCGACATAACCTGAATCTGAGACAACATCTGGCAAGGCTGGGACGGAAGTCACTGTCGTTCTCAAAATCGGTGGAGCTGCATGACAAAGTCATCGGGCATTATCTGAACATAAAACACTATCAGTAAGTTGGAGTCATTACCGTGGTAATGCTATGGGTACAACCTCCGTAGTTGTGAATAATGCAGGTGGAACTGGGGCACATACCATTGATGGTATTGAACTCATCCAGGTAAATGGTACGTCAACTGATACTGCATTTACTCAGGCAGGACGTATAGTCGCGGGAGCATATGACTATAAACTCGTAAAAGGTAATGCATCAGGAACCAATACTCAAAGCTGGTTCCTGACAAATCCTGATCCTTACAACCCTGACAACCCAACCATTCGTCCAGAAGCTGGAAGTTATATGGCCAACATAGATACGGCCAGAAAGATATTTAATTCACGCCTGGAGGGCCGCGAAAGACGGTCAGAAAATTCAAGTATGTGGTTACGTCAGCAAGGAACAAGAACCACCTTTTATGACACTTCTGGACAGTCCTACAGCGCTACAAACACATATGTGGTACAGGGTGGCGGAGAATTATTCAGTGCAAACTTCAGCGATTTGGATCGCCTTGGGATTGGCATGATGCTGGCCTATGGTAACTCAAGTAACAATACTGGCTCTAATCGTACAGGGTATCATTCCAAAGGATCCGTAGATGGTTACAGTGCCGGTTTATACGCCACCTGGTATCAGGATGCTGGCACTTTGAATGGAATATATATTGATACCTGGTTACAGTACAGCTGGTTAAATGGGATGGTAAAGGGAGATCAATTATCTAATGAAAACTACAAGATAGATGGTCTAAGTGCTTCAGTCGAGACTGGATATCGCAAATTAATCTATCAGGGAGCTAACGGAAATGTTTTTCTCATTCCGCAAGGACAGTTTATTTTCAGCGGTGTTGAGGCAGATGATGTGAAGGAATTTAATGGAACTCATGTAACCACTTCAGGCAATAACAATATACAGAGTCGATTAGGTGTAAAGTTATCTCGTGAAGGTACAAGTAAGATCGACAAAGGAAAAGATAAGCTGTTTACTGTTTATGCAGAAGCGAACTGGCTGAACAACAGCCGGCAGGTGGGGGCTGAAATGAATGGCGTCAGTATTAAACAAGCGGGTAACAAAAATGTTGCTGAGCTTAAACTGGGCACTGAAGGGAAATTTAATAAGAATATGAATTTATGGACCAACGTTGCTCAACAAATAGGTGCTAAAGGCTATAGTGATACAACTATGACAATAGGTTTTAAATATAGTTTTTAATCAGCGACAGGGGCATGGTGGCTCGTAGCATCCACCATGCCAATTCTGCCAGGCTGTAGATACACGCTAATTTTCAGTTTCTGGGTATTTCTCACCTGAGATAATTGTATAAAAGTGAAATAGTGATTATGAATATAAAAATCAGTGTTCTTTTAGAAAACAGATTAAATACAGGCTCAGCAGATAAATTAATTGCTAAGCGGGACTGGTAATGCTGCCAACTTACTGATTTAGTGTATGATGGTGATTTTAAGGTGCTTGCGTGGCTTCCATTTCCATCAGATGTCCTTCCTGCTCCACTACTGAAGGCGTGGTGCGTAACGGCAAAAGCACTGCCGGACATCATCGCTATCTCTGCTCTCATTGCCGTAAAACATGGCAACTACAGTTCACTTACACCGTCTCTCAGCCCGGTACACACCAGAAAATCATTGATATGGCCATGAATGGCGTCGGATGTCGCGCCAGTGCACGCATTATGGGCGTTGGCCTCAACACGGTTTTACGTCACTTAAAAAACTCAGGCCGCAGTCGGTAACCTCGCGCATACAACCGGGCAGTGATGTGATTGTCTGCGCTGAAATGGACGAACAGTGGGGCTACGTCGGTGCTAAATCACGTCAGCGCTGGCTGTTTTACGCGTATGACAGGATACGGAGGACGGTTGTGGCGCACGTCTTCGGTGAACGCACTCTGGCCACACTGGAGCGTCTTCTGAGCCTGCTGTCGGCCTTTGAGGTCGTGGTATGGATGACGGATGGCTGGCCGCTGTATGAACCCCGCCTGAAGGGAAAGCTGCACGTTATCAGCAAGCGTTACACTCAGCGCATTGAGCGACATAACCTGAATCTGAGACAACATCTGGCAAGGCTGGGACGGAAGTCACTGTCGTTCTCAAAATCGGTGGAGCTGCATGACAAGGTCATCGGGCATTATCTGAACATAAAACACTATCAGTAAGTTGGAGTCATTACCAGCATCAGGATGCCGGCCGTCATCTCAACTGGCAGTAGTCAGCAACCACATTGCGCTGCGTGAATTCTGACAGGGTCACAGGGGTGTACCAAGTCAGAATTCACGTAGCGCGCCTTCCTTTCCCCTTCCTGTCCCCCTGTCTTTTGCCCTGATCCTGTCTGTCCTGGCATTACCCCAATTCTCCCAAAATGCCCATACTGGCCTGCAGAGCGCGCCATTACAGGGTTTCATAGGTAAAATGGGTGAAAAACGATCCTTTACTAATTTGGTTTTACCCGCAATAATGCTGGTTATACAAACAAAAGGATCCGCGCGCTGCGATTTATTGTCATGGCAGGATCGGCCCGTCAGGTGCAAAATACCTGTATCCATAAACAGTGCGTGCGCTACGTGAAAAATAACTCATGAACAGCATCATTCCCTTGCAGAATTCACCAGAACGCGTCTCCCTGCTGCCGATCGCCCCGGGCGTTGATTTTGCGACCGCGGTGGCACTCCGGCGGATGGCCACCTCAACAGGTGCCACGCCGGCTTACCTCCTGGCGCCGGAAGTGAGCGCCCTCCTCTGGTATATGCCTGACCAGCGTCACCACATGTTGTTCGCCACCATGTGGAATACCGGGATCCGTATCGGTGAAGCCCGGACGCTCACCCCGGAATCGTTCGACCTGGATGGTCTGCGCCCTTTTGTTCGGGTGCTGTCGGAAAAAGTGCGGGCACGTCGTGGCCGGCCGCCAAAAGATGAAGTGCGTCTGGTACCGCTGACGGATGCCAGTTTTGTGCGTCAGATGGAAAGCTGGATGGTCACCACCCGCCCCCGCCGGCGTGAGCCGTTATGGCCGGTCACGGATGAGACAATGCGCAACTGGCTGAAACAGGCGGTGAAGCGGGCTGAAGCTGACGGCGTGCATTTTTCGATCCCAGTGACGCCGCATACTTTCCGTCACAGCTATATTATGCACATGCTTTATCACCGGCAGCCCAGGAAGGTCATCCAGGCACTGGCCGGGCATAAGGATCCGCGCTCGATGGAAGTCTATACCCGGGTATTTGCGCTGGACATGGCTGCCACCCTGGCCGTTCCCTTTACCGGTGATGGGCGAGATGCCGCGGAGATCCTTCGCTCCCTGCCCCCGGCCGGCTGAGATTGACGGCCCTGGCATGACGTCCTGTATTCCGCTAATACGAAATACAGGAGCAGAGCGCATTCAGTGCCCCTCCCTGCTCCAGCACACCAGGACATCATTCGGATGACTGAACAGCCGTGGTCTTGCACGGTGACCTGCAAGCCTGCAGGCATCGACATACCGCAGACAAGACAGGACACAGGCCGTTCATCCCACAGTGTATTGTTTCCTGAAAGTCCAGTGAATCATCCCGTTAATTGCGAAAGTCATTCACCCCTGTGGCTCACTCCCTTCTGCCATCGGTCTCCTGTTCGCATTTAGCAGTGTGAAGCTGGCGCCGGGTTATACAGACAGCTGCAGTCTCATCCTGCCGGGCTAAACCTGCAATACACAGGGGAACGGATACCGTCAGGTAACATGACCGTCTCAGCATCCGATTGAGATTTTCGTAAGGGGTATAGAGCTTTACTGAAAAATTGACTGTGGCATGTTAACACGTGTGGAGCAGTGCACAGACCTGGGAATATCGCCGTTAAACCCGCATACCGTAGTCAATATCTGCGTATCACGGCCTGAAATCACATATGACAGTCAATATTGTTCGATCATGGCAGACATGATGGAGAACACATATTGACTGCGGTATGCGTGATGCATATCACAGTCAATGGAATGTCCTTAGCGGCATCCGGCAGTCATGTTATGCATATCGCAGTCAATTTTCTGGCTTCATCGCTGAGAGAGCTTCGGCCAGTTTAAGGGGATCGATGCCAGCAGCCTTCAGCGCCTTAATGACTTCGTCATAATTTTGCTCTGGCGCCTTCTCTTCTTCCTCTTTGCGCGGAACCTTCACAGGACCACTGATGAGTTTGGGGTTGCGATAATGCACGCTGAAATAGGTGGCTCGGCCACGTTTAAACTCAGTGTAATCCAGATAACCAATATCCCGTAGCTGCTCCATCGCCTTACGCACCGTGTGGTTCTGCGTATAGACATTTGAGGTGAGATTCAGCCGGTCACGCATCCGTTTCATGGAAATAGGTGCAGGATTCTGGGGAAGACTTTCGATGTAGGTATAAAGCGCCTGGGCTGATTCCTTGCGCTGCAGGGCGTCAATGGCTTTCAGCCGCAGCAGTACCCTTCTGTCCATGTGGTAAAGCTCAAACAGCTTAGGTTCAGCCTTGATCTCAACGATATCCTCGTTGATGTCATAATAGGCTGACTGCACCAGATGGGTGGTCCATCCTTTGGTCTCGCTCTGGAACTTCAGCGTAACCGAGGCGAGTTTAAACAGGGAATTACTGATGCGATCGCGCATTTTTTTGTTTGAACGACGGGAGTCAAATCCGCACATCTTAACGAATTCGACGAACGACAGTTCCAGGGTGTCACTTTTTACCCCATACTCCGACATGGAGCGAATTATCCCCAGCCAGACTTTAAAATCCGTGTCCATATCAAGACGCGAACCGGTGATCTTAACGTCAGTGTATCCTTCGCTTTTGGCAATGGACAGCTGTACAAGCTCCTCAGTCGCGTCTGTAACGTTTTTCCGGTTCGCCTTGCTCTTCCCTGTTGATTTCAGAGTTGGGACGAAGAGACCGAGTCTCATGAGCGCTACTGGCTGCACGGTACTGGTGCTGTTGACATCCAGCTTAACAACTTCACCGGTTGTCTTATCAACCTCCTGAAGGTTCAGAAGTAAGCTGTTATTTTCGCTCGTCATCTTGATCCTCAACGGTTATCCACAAAAGGATGTAGTAATACGTATCGCAGTCAACGGATATACATACCTCAGTAAATACCGTTGCATATCACAGTATTAGATTATGCATATAACAGTCAACATTTTACATTCCACAGTCGATCCAGACAGACGTTAAAGCCAGTTACAGCGCATGCTGGAGCGATCCGGGGATCTCTTTTGGATCTCATTATGATCTCCTTGGGATCAATTATTGGATCGAGACCATGAATAACCCAGATACAAGCCCGGAAGCGCCACACCAAATATCCAGAACCCTGGCCTTATTTTCCTGAATACGCTCTGGAAGATTGAGATCTACAGGTACAACAATGAAACATTGACTGCGGTATGCTGAGTCGTTTTTCCTCTTCCTCGACACAGATGCGGTAAGCATCATACCATAGTCAATATATTACATACCGCAGTCAATTTCATTATAACTGGCTGATCCCGAGCCATCTTTAGCAACCCGACGTACGTGCAATCTGTGAATTCTGTGATTTTCCGCTTCCTCGCCGCTTTCTCACTGTGTGAGATCGCTTACTGCGGCGAGCGGCAGTGATTAATATTGACTGCGGTATGTACTCTTTTGTAATCCCCTGCGTTCTTTCATTACCCAATGTGGTTCACTTTGCACTTTTTCGTGCACTTTGCGATTTTATTGTTGCTTTGCAATAAATTCCAAGATTTAATAAAATAATGCAAAGTGATGATTAAAGGATGTTCAGTATGGGACTCATGGATACACTCAACCAGTGCATAAGTGCTGGTCATGAAATGACGAAAGCAATCGCCATTGCACAGTTTAATGATGACAGTCCGGAAGCCCGGAAAATAACCCGGCGCTGGAGGATTGGTGAAGCGGCAGATTTAGTTGGCGTGTCATCTCAGGCTATCAGGGATGCCGAGAAAGCTGGCCGGCTGCCGCACCCTGATATGGAAACCCGTGGGAGAGTTGAGCAACGCGTTGGTTATACCATCGAACAAATCAATCACATGCGGGATGTATTTGGTACACGACTGCGCCGTGCTGAAGATGCGTTTCCGCCGGTGATTGGCGTTGCAGCTCACAAAGGTGGTGTTTACAAAACCTCAGTATCCGTTCACCTGGCTCAGGATCTTGCTCTGAAAGGACTCCGTGTTCTGCTTGTTGAAGGCAATGACCCACAGGGAACTGCTTCTATGTATCACGGATGGGTGCCCGATCTTCATATTCATGCTGAGGACACTCTCCTGCCCTTTTATCTTGGGGAAAAGGATGACGCCAGCTACGCTATAAAGCCCACCTGCTGGCCTGGCCTTGATATCATCCCGTCCTGTCTGGCACTGCACCGCATTGAAACCGAGCTGATGGGGAAATTTGACGAAGGCAAATTACCTGCTGACCCGCACCTGATGCTCCGTCTGGCTATTGAAACTGTCGCTCATGATTATGACGTGATAGTTATCGACAGCGCCCCCAACCTTGGTATCGGTACGATAAATGTTGTATGCGCTGCTGATGTTCTGATTGTCCCTACTCCGGCAGAGCTGTTCGACTACACCTCCGCACTGCAGTTTTTCGATATGCTTCGTGACCTGCTTAAGAACGTGGATCTTAAAGGCTTCGAGCCAGATGTCCGTATTCTGCTTACCAAATACAGTAATAATAATGGCTCGCAGTCCCCGTGGATGGAAGAACAAATTCGGGATGCCTGGGGAAGCATGGTCCTTAAAAATGTTGTGCGCGAAACGGATGAAGTCGGCAAAGGTCAGATCCGTATGAGAACCGTTTTTGAACAGGCTATTGATCAACGTTCTTCAACCGGTGCCTGGCGTAATGCACTCTCTATCTGGGAGCCTGTTTGCAATGAGATTTTTGATCGTCTGATTAAACCACGCTGGGAGATTAGATAATGAAGCGTGCTCCTGTCATTCCAAGACATACCACACATACTCAATCGACTGAAGATACTTCATCACCGGCGCCGGCCGCGCCGATGGTGGATTCATTAATTGCGCGCGTGGGTGCTATGGCCCGCGGTAATGCAATCTCTCTTCCGGTAAGTGGACGGGAAGTAAAATTTACCCTTGAGGTGCTCCGGGGAGACTCTGTTGAGAGCGCTTCACGCGTATGGTCAGGCAATGAGCGCGATCAGGAACTACTTACCGAAGATGCTCTGGATGATCTCATTCCTTCATTTTTACTGACCGGTCAGCAGACTCCAGCTTTCGGCCGCCGGGTTTCTGATGTCATAGAAATTGCAGACGGCAGCCGTCGCCGTAAAGCCGCAATCCTGACGGAAAGTGATTATCGCGTTCTGGTTGGTGAACTGGACGATGAGCAGATGGCTGCATTGTCCCGACTGGGTAACGATTATCGGCCGACGAGTGCTTATGAACGTGGCCTGCGTTATACAAGCCGGCTGCAGAATGAGTTTGCAGGAAATATTTCTGCGCTTGCCGATGCGGAAAACATTTCTCGTAAGATCATTACCCGCTGTATTAATACGGCCAAACTGCCTAAATCCGTTGTTGCCCTGTTTGCACATCCTGGAGAACTGTCTGCCCGGTCAGGTGAAGCCATTCAGAAGGCTTTTGCAGATAAAGAAGAATTACTGAAGCAGCAGGCTGAGACTCTCCACGATCAGAAGAAAGCGGGACTAATCTTTGAAGCTGAAGAGGTCATTAGTCTTTTAACATCCGTACTGAAACAATCTCCCGCATCAAGAGTTAATCTGAGCTCACGTCATCAGTTTGCTCCAGGGGCAACAGCATTGTATAAGGGCGATAAAATGGTGCTTAACCTGGATAAGTCCCGCATTCCTGCGGAGTGTATAGAGAAAATAGAAGCCATTCTTAAGGAGCTTGAGAAACCAGGAGTCTGATGCGGACACGCTTTAGTCTACGGTGATCTCCCTTTACTTCATTTCCTTTCTCACAGGCCAGAAAACATAACTGGCCTGAATATTCTCTCTGGGACCACGGTCCCACCTGCGTCATCGGTCAGCTTATCTGTCTGGGGCCACGGTCCCACCTGCATCGCCGGTCAGGTAATCTGTCTGGGACCACGGTCCCACCTGCGTCATCGGTCAGGTAATCTGCCTGGGACCACGGTCCCACCTGCGTCATCGGTCAGCTTATCTGCCTGGGACCACGGTCCCACCTGCGTCGTCGGTCAGGTAATCTGCCTGGGACCACGGTCCCACCTGCATCGTCGGTCAGGTAATCTGCCTGGGACCACGGTCCCACCTGCATCGTCGGTCAGGTAATCTGCCTGGGACCACGGTCCCACCTGCATCGTCGGTCAGGTAATCTGCCTGGGACCACGGTCCCACCTGCATCGTCGGCACATTATTAGTTTGGGACAACGGTTAAGCAATGCCTGTCACGAACAGGTATTGGCTTGTCGCCAGCAACCTGTTGAGCGGAGTAATCACGCAGCAGGGCGGCTATTACAGGTGATGGTGAAAGCTCTGTTGGGATCTGAACGAAGCATGTTGAGTGAAATTTGCAAAATTTCGCGGGGTGTGCGGCTTAATTTTAAATTTCCGCCAGCATTTTTAAAACCAGCTGCCGCCGCTGCGCGTTGGCCGGTCCTTCGTCCGGCCGGTAACCAGTCCCGGCCGTTCTTACGACCCTGGATGAACATGGTCCCGTCATCAGCGTCTCCAGTGTGATGTCGTTTGTCACGCCGTCCGAGGGGATATCAGGGACACAACATATGGTAGAAAAAGCAGCTGTCTGAGACACAATATATTGATTATCCACAGTAACGGGGGATAACCGTGTGGGTAACATATTGAAAGTCCAACACGTTATCTGATTAACTGACTTTGTAAACGCCGCTGAACCATGAAAAAAATCCGGGGGAATCATCACAGCGCATAAACATACCGTTTTGTTTTTGGGTGACGGCAAGGAGGCCCCTGTTATCACCACATACCTTGTCAAAGGTTTCCATTCCTATCCTTATCAGGCTCTTTTCGTTATTTTCGGGAGAGATCCGGAGATGTTTTGTCAGCCAGACAGGATAGGTATCAGCGTTACGCCAGTACTGCAATTCAATCACTGAAGCCATTCCCCAGACAGTGAAGAATAAGAAAACCACACCTGCGATTTTGCTACCCATATTGTTCCTTAACATTGATTTAATACATTCCTTGCTCCTCGCACCGGAGCACATCACAGATACTGATTGAGATCCACTTCACGCAGCGGCTGGTTTTG
Source organism: Klebsiella sp. WP4-W18-ESBL-05 (assembly GCF_014169075.1). NCBI lineage: Bacteria > Pseudomonadati > Pseudomonadota > Gammaproteobacteria > Enterobacterales > Enterobacteriaceae > Klebsiella > Klebsiella sp. WP4-W18-ESBL-05. The sequence continues at coordinate 89,542 of NZ_AP022058.1, forward strand.
ACGTTCTGTGATCAATTGCACCAGGTCTTTTTCGTCCAGCGCATCGAGCATTTGTTCATACAGAGCCGCGGGCACACAATAAAAAACAGGGCGGTTGCGGTCAATAATCGCGACCGGGTAGCCGCCGCCGGCACTGGCGGTGGCCACCGGATCGTTTTTAAGTTCGCTGACGCTGGCAGTCACATCACACAGAATGATGTTTGTCATGGTTCCCCCCTGAGACAAGTCATCTGTATGATCGGTAAAGTAAGCTCTGGCGGCAAGTCCCTTCTGTCATTTCAACGGTCAGAAACGGGCAACCGGCAGCTCCTTCCAGCGGGTGGTATATGCCGGTGACAGCATCTCCCGTTTCATCTGCCAGTCCGGCGCAATACCCCGTCCGGCAAACCAGACTTTCCCGAGTCCTGAATGATTAATACCGTCGAGCACCTTCATCAGCGCATCGCTGTGCGGCCGTGGCTGCACGTCATCGAACAGATTCAGCTGTGCAACGCCGTTCGGGCTGAAATCATTGAGCATTATCCCCGCTTTTGCGTAGCGGTGGCCATCGAGCCAGGTCCTGCCCAGAGACCTGACCGCTGCCGCTATAATGTCCCGGGTGTCACGGGTAGGGGTGTTCAGTTTCTCAGTGGCCACGTTACCGTAGTACGGTTCATTAACCGCAAAAGGGGAGGTTTTGATGAAGATGCTGATATGCCGGCAGTACTGCCGCTCACCTCGCAACTTTTCTGCTGCGCGCTCGGCGTACTGGCAGACGGCCTGGCGCATTTCTTCATAGGTGGTGATCCGCTGCCCGAAGCTGCGACTGCAGACAATCTGCTGTTTCGGCGGCGGCGCTTCCTCCAGTGAAATGCAACTCTCGCCGTTCAGCTCACGTACCGTGCGCTCCAGCACTACGTTGAAGTTTTTGCGGATAAACGCGGGGTTCGTCAGCGACAGCTGCAGGGCGGTGGTGATCCCCATAACGTGCAGCTTTTTCGCTATCCGGTTCCCCACGCCCCAGATTTCTTCCACCGCCTGCAGGCTGAGTAATTTTGCCGTCCTGCGTGGATTATCGGGCGACAGCGCCAGCACCCCCCTGAATTGTGGCCATTCCTTTGACGCCCACTGCGCCGATTTGGCCAGTGTTTTTGTGGCGCCGCAGCCGACACCGATCGTCAGTCCGGTTCCACTGAGAACGTGCCCACGCAGCTGCCTGCCAAAATCCTCCAGATCCATACATTGGCCAATTCCCCGGGCATCCAGGAAACATTCGTCTATCGAGTATTGTTCGACGCGGGGAGACAGCTCCTCCAGCAGGGCGACCACGCGGTTACTCAGGCTAGCGTTTATGTGGAATAGAAAATCTACATAAATAATTCATGCTTTAAATAGTTGCTATAAACGCAAAGCAGGTGTCAGAAATTGTTCCCATATACCAAGATAAACGACTAACAATTTCGTATATTGGACTGACCCCACCACGGTAGACGATCCTGCCCTATAGTTTGAGCATAGGAGGAGCGTATGGGCACACCACGATTTACACCTGAATTTAAGGAAGAAGCCGTCCGTCAGATAACGGAACGCGGTTATTCCGTGGCCGAAGTTTCTGACCGTCTGGGCGTTTCCGCACACAGTCTCTATAAGTGGTTACGGGCGATTAAACCTGATAACAGCGAGCAGCATGCCCGGGATTTACTGGAAGCTAAAAGCGAGATCCTGAAACTCCGGGCGCAGCTAAAACGCACCGAAGAAGAACGGGATATCCTGAAAAAGGCCGCGCGGTACTTTGCAAGGGAGCCCGACTGAAGTACCGCTTTATCAATGAGCACCGCACTGTATGGGGTGTGATGACGATGTGTCGGGTACTGAATGTCGCCCGGGCCGGGTTCTATGCGTGGCTGCATAACCCTGTCTCAGCGCGTGATAAAGATAACCAACGCCTGCTGATGCTTATCCGCGACTCATATTCCCTGAGCGGAGGCGTATACGGTTACCGGCGGGTTCATGGCGATCTGAATGAAATCGGGGAAACCTGCGGTAAAAATCGGGTGGGTCGGATCATGCAACTGAACCGGATTAAAGCTGTGCGCGGCTATAAAGCACCACGTCGTATCTCTGGCAGGCCTTCAGTCGTTGCTCCTAATCGCGTGCAGCGGCAGTTCACCGTTGTCCGGGCCAACCAGGTCTGGGTCACCGATATTACTTATAGTGTGCCCGGAGTTCAGGGCGGGCATGGATGCTTAAATGAACCGCGAGTCTGTCTGGAATATTGAACCGGTAACTCACGATGAGAAACCCAACAATCCCACCGGGTGTGACGGTGGAGAACCTGAGCGGCAGTGACCTGCGGCATGCCCGCAGGGTGATGTAACCCGCTGACAACGGGGATTGAGGCGAGATCACTAAGCCGAGATGATCCTCAAGGTTAAGTACTGAAAGGCTGAAGAACATGAACCCGTTAATCCGCCTCTGTGGGTTGAAAACGTCACCACGGCCTACGTGATCTGACAGGCCGTGCAGGAGGAACTGGCAGTGATACGTAAGCACTGCCGGTCGAAGGTGTTTTGACATGTATGCGAAACACCGGGGCAGCAGCGTCTATCACGCTTGCGTTGCTGACCTCTGCCAACTTGCGGCAAGCAAGGATAAAGAGTGCGACGGGCAGCCTCCTCAGTATGCCTGAGTCCAGGCAGGTAAACCGGGGAAGGTCAGCGACGGATGTTAAGGGGGCATGGCTCCGATGACGCGCTGGCTGGCGGAGCTTCCGTAGTAGTCCGCGATGGGGAAAGCCCATTACATGGCGAAGGGAAGCAGTTTGAATGTGTTTGCGACGTGAATTAACTGACCTAACGAGGTGAAGACCTTTGATAATCAGCGAAATGCAACGCAAGCTTGCCACATGGGCAGTCACCGATCCGTCCCTACGGATTCAACGGCTGCTGCGTCTGATAACACAACCAGAATGGCTGGCTGAAGCGGCGCGGATCACGCTTTCATCAAAGGGGGCCCATACCCCCGGCGTTGATGGCGTGAACAAAACAATGCTACAGGCCAGACTGGCTGTTGAGCTGCAAATCCTCAGGGATGAATTACTCTCAGGCCACTACCAGCCCTTGCCCGCCAGACGGGTTTACATCCCTAAAAGCAACGGCAAACTGCGACCACTGGGTATCCCCGCGTTGCGGGATCGTATTGTTCAGCGGGCCATGCTGATGGCGATGGAGCCGATATGGGAGAGTGATTTTCATACGCTCTCATATGGCTTCCGGCCTGAGCGCAGTGTCCACCACGCGATCCGCACGGTGAAATTACAGCTCACAGACTGTGGTGAAACCCGGGGACGCTGGGTGATTGAAGGCGACCTGTCCAGTTACTTCGACACCGTACATCATCGACTGCTGATGAAGGCTGTACGCCGCAGGATCAGTGACGCACGTTTCATGACTCTGCTGTGGAAAACCATCAAGGCGGGACATATCGATGTCGGTCTCTTTCGGGCGGCCAGTGAAGGTGTGCCACAGGGCGGTGTTATATCGCCGCTATTATCGAACATCATGCTGAATGAGTTCGATCAATACCTGCATGAGCGCTACCTGAGCGGGAAAGCCAGAAAAGATCGGTGGTACTGGAATAACAGTATCCAACGGGGCCGAAGTACGGCGGTCAGAGAAAACTGGCAGTGGAAACCCGCGGTGGCGTACTGCCGCTATGCCGATGATTTTGTCCTCATCGTCAAAGGCACCAAAGCACAGGCGGAAGCCATCAGGGAGGAGTGTCGGGGTGTGCTCGAAGGCAGTCTGAAACTCAGGCTGAACATGGATAAGACTAAAATCACCCATGTTAATGACGGCTTTATCTTTCTGGGGCACAGGATCATTCGCAAACGCAGTCGTTATGGCGAGATGCGAGTGGTCTCAACGATCCCGCAGGAGAAAGCCAGAAACTTCGCCGCATCGCTGACAGCACTGTTATCAGGCAACTACAGTGAAAGCAAAGTCGATATGGCTGAACAACTCAACCGAAAACTGAAAGGCTGGGCCATGTTCTATCAGTTCGTTGATTTTAAGGCCAAAGTCTTCAGTTATATCGACCGTGTCGTGTTCTGGAAGCTGGCTCACTGGCTGGCCCGCAAATACCGTACAGGTATCGCTTCCCTGATGAGGTGGTGGTGTAAATCACCGAAACCGGGTCAGAGCAAAACGTGGGTTTTATTTGGTAAAACCAATCACGGCAAGCTCAGCGGCGAAATACTGTACCGGTTGGTGGGGCAAGGCAAGAAGCTGTTCCGCTGGCGGCTACCCGAAGGTAATCCCTATCTGAGGACGGAGACCAGAAACACGTATACATCGCGCTTTACAGAAGTGGCAATGGCGTTCGCCAGCATTTAAATGGAGAGCCGGATGCGCTGAAAGGTGCACGTCCGGTTCGGGGAGGAGAGGCAGGGAAATAGTCCGACTACGCCCTGCCTCTTACTCTACTCCGCACCTGGCAGGGCTGGCTGTATCTGGCGGTGGTTATCGATCTCTTTGCCCGTAATGTGGTCGGCTGGTCGATGAAACCCACGCTCTCACGCGAACTGGCGCCCGACGCGCTGATGATGGCGGTCTGGCGACGTAAACCCGACGGCGAGGTTATCGTTCACTCAGACCAGGGCAGCCAGTACGGCAGTGACGACTGGCAGCGCTTCTGCCGGGCCAATAATCTGGCCCCAAGCATGAGCCGGCGTGGCAACTGCTGGGATAATGCGGTGGCCGAATCGTTCTTCAGTTCACTGAAAAAAGAACGCATCAGAAAACGTATCTATAAAACCCGGGATCTGGCCCGGGCGGATATCTTCGATTACATTGAAGTGTTCTACAACCGGGCCCGGCGCCACAGTCATCTCGGCGGCGTCAGTCCTGAGGCCTTTGAACAGGCCTCGTCGTGAGGACAGAATTTGTCTACGGACGTGGGGTCAGTCCACTTTGGCGAACCTCCGCGTTTCATGCGCGGTATATGCTGAACCGTTGTCTGTCAGCCACTGCACCGCTGTGTCGGGCAGCCTGTCGCCGAAGCGCTTTTCCACCGACCTCAGCATCACATCCTGCACGGTCGAACTGTCATAGCCTCCCGTGCTTGCTGCCCAGTCTATGGCCTCACGGTCGCAGCAGTCCAGCGCGAACGTTACCCGCAGTTTTTCGCCGTTGTCGCAGCCGAACTCGAAGCCATCTGAACACCAGCGCATATCGCTTTCTGCCACCGCTATCTTGCCCTTATGTTCACGCTTCGGTCGCTCTGGTTTGTGATGCAACAACAACAGGTTATGCTCGCTCATTATCCTGTAAAGCCGTTTGGCATTCACAGGTGGCTGTCCCTCTGTGCGACGTTGCTTGCGCAGGATGCCCCACACGCGTCGATAACCATAACTCGGCATATCGCTGATGATGTTGAGGATAACCGCGCTGGCGTCGCCGTCGCTCTGAGTGCGCCACGCCGTTCCGACGTGTCGGGTGTGTGCATCCTGTTCGCTATCGATGGCCATCACCCTGACCGTCCTCACGCGGAGGGCTGTTCGTAGCACCGGCGACGCGTTCCACAAGGGGTAAATGAACGCTGCCATAAACTTTTTGCGAGCAAAAACTTTCCGTCATCGCCCCTTGCGTCCCGCTTACCGCCGTTGCTCCTTTGCCCTTTGCCGCGAGAGAACTCACCAGGGAGATGGATTAACCATCGAGAGGAGACAACCAGGATGAACACACAAAACGTCAACGTCAGAACCGCCGCTCAGGAATCTTCCAGGAAGATGGGGGACGAACTGACTGTGGATCAATTTACGGATCTGTTCTGCTGGGTTTTAGGTAATGACTCCAACTTACTGATAGTGTTTTATGTTCAGATAATGCCCGATGACTTTGTCATGCAGCTCCACCGATTTTGAGAACGACAGTGACTTCCGTCCCAGCCTTGCCAGATGTTGTCTCAGATTCAGGTTATGCCGCTCAATGCGCTGCGTATATCGCTTGCTGATAACGTGCAGTTCTCCCTTCAGGCGTGATTCATAAAACGGCCAGCCATCCGTCATCCATACCACGACCTCAAAGGCCGAGAGCAGGCCCGGAAGACGCTCCAGCGTGGCCAGAGTGCGTTCACCGAATACGTGCGCCACAACCGTCCTCCGTATCCTGTCATACGCGTAAAACAACCAGCGCTGGCGTGATTTAGCGCCGACGTAGCCCCACTGTTCATCCATTTCAGCGCAGACAATGACGTCACTGCCCGGTTGTATGCATGAGTTTACCGACTGCGGCCTGAGTTTTTTAAGTGTCGTAAAATCGTGTTGAGGCCAACGCCCATAATGCGTGCACTGGCGCGACATCCGACGCCATTCATGGCCATATCAATGATTTTCTGATGCGTACCGGGTTGAGAGGCGGTGTAAGTGAACTGCAGTTGCCATGTTTTACGGCAGTGAGAGCAGAGATAGCGCTGATGTCCGGCGGTGCTTTTGCCGTTACGCACCACCCCGTCAGTAGCTGAACAGGAGGGACAGCTGATAGAAACAGAAGCCACTGGAGCACCTCAAAAACACCATCATACACTAAATCAGTAAGTTGGCACCATTACCGGGTTTTACGAGTGACTGAAGGTGTCACTCAACCGATGGAATTTACTCCGCCGGAAAATAGTCTGGAATTAACACTGCTGAATGATAACTGTGCAGATTATGTTTCTGTATGGGTTGTCGATGGATATCCGGTGGCCGCCGGTGCTCCTATGGATCATTTCTTTCGCGTAATTAATCCATCAATTAACTGATATTTTAACTGAAGAGGAAACCAATATGGTCAGCTTTGCATCCCGTTATCGTACTCCAAACTCAATCCGTCAGAATCGCCCACTGACTAATGATGAACTGGCGCGCATTGTCCCGAGTGCCTTCTCAGAAGATAAACACGACTCGCGTTCAGAACGTTATACATACATTCCGACAATTAACATTCTCGACCGTTTACGCGGTGAAGGTTTTCAACCTTACTTTGCAACACAATCTCGGACACGCGATATTGATAAGCGAGATTTTACTAAGCACTTAATTCGTCTGCGTCGCCATGACCAGCTGAACGGAAAAGAAGTACCAGAAATTATTCTGCTGAATAGCCATGATGGTTCAAGCAGCTACAAGATGATTCCGGGGATGTTTCGGCAGATTTGCACGAATGGACTGGTCGCTTGGAAGAACTTCGGTGAAATAAGCGTACCGCATAAAGGTGATATCGTTGGGCAGGTAATCGAAGGTGCTTATGAAGTTCTGAAAACTTTCGATAATGTTGAAAGCAGTATCGATATGATGCGAGGCGTTATGTTGTCAGAACGCGAGCAACTTATCCTGGGTGAAGCTGTGCTCGAGTATAAATACAATGGCGAGCATTCACCCATTACCGCTCAGCAGGTTATTCATCCTCGACGCTGGGAAGATAATCATTCCGATTTATGGACGATTTTTAACCGCGTGCAGGAGAATGTTATTCGTGGTGGTATTCGCGGAAAGTCAGCAAAGGGAAAGATGACCAGAACGCGGGAGGTGACCGGAATTGATGGTGACATCAAATTAAATCAGGCTTTATGGAAACTTGCTGAAGAGTTTGCAAAGCTCAAATCATAAAAATAAAAATGCCGCTCATCTGAGCGGCTTTTTTATACCTTGATCACTGAGTGATTTCTGGCACGCCATCGTGGTCTTTTGTGAGAACCCCAGCGGTCTTTTCTGTCGGCTGTTTATCCAGAAGAATTTTTCTGGCCTGAAGTATACGGTATATACTTTTGATTTTTTCAGCATATGCCCGACGTTGAACAATCAGCTTCTTCGATGGCCCCGTGTTATACATCCCTACGCTATCCCAGTTTTTACCGTATGACCTGAAGTTATGCGCCAGCACCCAGGCACCCGTGTAAACGCATATGCAAGGGTCATTCATCAATCGTTGCCGTGTAATATTAAATCCGGCGAGCTTTTTATAATGTGAGCTGTTGATCTGCATTCCGCAGACATCTTCTGTGCCGTTCCGATTTGCGCTGTTGGTTGCATTAGCAATCAGGCGGCTTTCCTGAATTGAGATCGACATTAAAAGTAACGGGTCAATATTGTAATCCTTTCCGGCCTGGTCGAAGCACATTTGGGGTGCACCTGAGGTAGGGAACACTATTGCGAACAGCAATGGTGCAAGAAAATTTATTTTCATAATATGCACTCACATAATCTACAGGATGCACTACAGACCGATTTTTTTAAAAATACCCGCGCCGATCATTTTAATCAAGGTAATTCACTACAAACGCGCGTGAGGCGCTTCCTGCCAGGCTTTTACTGACATCCTGGAATAGAAGAAGCTAACGCAATTTTCCTATTTTCAGGCCGCTCTACTCTTACTGATAAAACATCACACCCCACGCAAGGCTTCGCCTTGCAGATTTAATCTTTAAAATCATGGTGATAACTTTGAAAAGTTACGATTTTTGCAAGTATTGCCCCAAAAGGTGTGGCAACCCACACACACAACAGTGCCTGATTAACACACCTGTTGGTGCCTGATACGGCACTGTTGTGTGTGTTATTTGTGTGTACTGTTATAAAACAGCAGGTAAAGTATGAACAGTGCCGTATTGACACACATAGACAGTGCCGCTATAACACACCTGTATAAGCCTGGACCAGACGAGAAGCGAACAGATTGCATACAGACATCAGTCACCTCTTTCAGGGCCATATTGATGAGAATAGTGCCGTAGGCAGCACTGTCTTAAACTTCGGGAAAAATACCATGTCACGTAAAAACATATATTTCAAAGGGCTTTGTTGAATAAATCGAACTTTTGCTGAGTTGAAGGATCAGATCACGCATCCTCCCGACAACACAGACCATTCCGTGGCAAAGCAAAAGTTCAGAATCACCAACTGGTCCACCTACAACAAAGCTCTCATCAACCGTGGCTCCCTCACTTTCTGGCTGGATGATGGGGCGATTCAGGCCTGGTATGAGTCGGCAACGCCTTCATCACGGGGAAGGCCCCAGCGCTATTCTGATCTCGCCATCACCACCGTTCTGGTGATTAAACGCGTATTCCGGCTGACCCTGCGGGCTGCGCAGGGTTTTATTGATTCCATTTTTGCCCTGATGAACGTTCCGTTGCGCTGCCCGGATTACACCAGTGTCAGTAAGCGGGCAAAGTCGGTTAATGTCAGTTTCAAAACGTCCACTCGGGGTGAAATCGCACACCTGGTGATTGATTCCACCGGGCTGAAGGTCTTTGGTGAAGGCGAATGGAAAGTCAGAAAGCACGGCAAAGAGCGCCGTCGTATCTGGCGAAAGTTGCATCTTGCTGTTGACAGCAACACACATGAAGTTGTCTGTGCAGACCTGTCGCTGAATAACGTCACGGACTCAGAAGCCTTCCCGGGCCTTATCCGGCAGACTCACAGAAAAATCAGGGCAGCCGCGGCAGACGGGGCTTACGATACCCGGCTCTGTCACGATGAACTGCGCCGCAAAAAAATCAGCGCGCTTATTCCTCCCCGAAAAGGAGCAGGTTACTGGCCCGGTGAGTACGCAGACCGCAACCGTGCCGTTGCTAATCAGCGGCTGAGCGGAAGCAATGCACGGTGGAAATGGACAACGGAATATAACCGTCGCTCGATAGCGGAAACGGCAATGTACAGAATGAAGCAGTTGTTGGGAGATTCACTGACGCTGCGTGACTACGATGGTCAGGTAGCGGAAGCTATGGCCATGGTGCGTGCGTTGAACAGGATGACAAAGGCCGGGATGCCAGAAAGCGTGCGTATTGCCTGAAAATCCAGCCAGCTACAGGGTCGTTCGCACGAAATCTTATTTATTCAACAAAGCCTCTGGATTGGTGAAGGAGCGAAAGCCCTTGGACTTGAAGGCGATGTTAGGGGTGATAATTTTACCGCCGTCCTGAAGGGCTATCTGAATAATGGCGAACGACTTGGCCGCGAAATTGACGGAAATCATGTCCACCGTGCCGGGCATGATCTGACGTTCTCAGCCCCAAAAAGCGTTTCCGTTTTGGCCCTGATTGGTAATGATAAGGGGATGCTTGAAGCCCATAACCAGGCTGTTCAGATCGCGGCTGGTTACGTAGAAAAACTCGTATCCGCACGGGATACCCATGATGGCATCACGTCCATCGTTCCCACCGGCAAAATGGTTGCTGCAGCCTTCACGCATGATACATCCCGCAATCTTGATCCTCAGCTGCACACCCATCTCATTGTGGCCAATATGACGGAATCCCAAGGGAAGTGGAAGGCGTTGGCCACAGATTACATCCATAACGCAGGCTTCATTGAAACCGTCATGAAGATGCAGGTTACGTTAGGGAAAATTTACCGTAACGCCCTCCGGGAGCGCGTGGAAGCTCTGGGCCATGAGGTTGAAGAGGTCGGCCCACATGGAATGTGGGAAATTAAGGGCGTCCCAGAAGAGGTCCGGGAGGAATTTTCTTCCCGAGGTAAGGAAATTGAGGGGGCTGTCGGCGCGGAAGCAACGCTGCGAAGCCGGGATGTGGCCGCAAAAGATACCCGGCAAGCTAAAGTCGATCCATCGCGCATGCGTCTGATGGAACGCTGGACACGCCAGATGGCAGAAAAGGGCTTCGACATTGCCGGGTATATGGACACTGCAGCCGAACGAGCCGAGACACTTAATTCGGCAGATAGGGAACCCCAAAGCACACTAATCATCGAAGGTGCCGAACGTCTGGGGTTAAAAGAAACTCTGGTTCTCCTCGGTGAAGCGCGTGAAAAGGATGCCCAGCTTATCTTCCTGGATAGCGCCGGTCGTCAGGCGAATGGTAATGCGATGTCGGTTCTTGAGTCTGCCGGCGTTAACCGTACCCGATACAACGTCCAGACAACAGGGCTTGAAACCACGGTAAATAGTATTGCAGATAAGCGGACGCGTTATGACGCTCTTGCCAGTCGATATGCCGAACTCAGTGGCGGTCAGGAAACCGTAACGGCAGTGGTGGTCGGACAGCGCGAGCAAAAACATCTGACCAGCTTGATCCGCGACGCATTGCAGAATTCCGGACAACTTGAACGTGACGGTGTCACGGTAGAGGCCCGGGTTCCAGTCTGGCTCGACAGTAAAACCCGGAGGATGACGGGGTCATTTAAACCTGGTCAGGTACTCGAGGACCGAAGCGACAAAAAAGAAACCCGTCACTTTGTGATTGACCGGGTACACGAAGACACCCGAGTACTTTCACTCATCGATCAGGATGGTGTACTGGTCCGGCAGAAGCTGAATGAACTGACTTCTGACTGGAGGCTATTTAACCGGGAGGAAATCAATATCAGTGCCGGGGAAAAACTGATTGCTGTTGCGACCGACAAATCTGCAGGGTTTAAAGCAAAGGACCGTCTGACGGTTTCAGCTGTATCTGATTCGGGACTGACCGTTGAGCATAAGGGGAAATTTATCGACATAAAGGCTGGCCAACCCCTCTACAGGTTATGGGGCTCAGGGTACCAGCCGTGATTACGTTATATCACTGGAAGGTACTCAGGAAGGACGGCGAGGTCTGGCGACATTACGTGCATTTTACATTACGGCATCCCGAGCAAAGGAACATGTTCAAATCTATAGCGACGGTGTGGGGAAATGGCTTGATGCCGTGAAGTCTCCTGATCGTGAAATTAAAACGGCACATGATGCCCTTAAACCTGAAACTCAGCGGCAGCAAGCAAAGGTTATCTGGGCTATGGGACAACCGGCAGGACGTACAGCAATCGGACGGACATGGATTAAGCATCAGGGACTCCCCGCCGATACGCTCAACGTGAAAATTATCCCGGCGACTCGCCGGCATCCTGAACCAGCTGCTGCTATTCGATTGTTTGATCAGAACGGGAAGAATGCAGGGCTGGCGCTAGTTTCTCTAATTGCATCGAGCAATGGGCGACTAACGCAGGGCGAAACCCGGATGGTTGCTACGGAAGGTGTGCAGGGGGCCATCCTGCAACGAAGCAGCAGCGGCGAAACACACGTGGCCAGATCACTGGAGGATGCACTCGATGCTGTTCGACGACATCCCAAAGATGGGGTTGTCTGGCAAACGGGGGAGGTTCGTCCGTCAGCCTCTTTGTTGAAACTTACCCGTGGGACCGTCATTCCGAACGAAGAAAAAGTGGCTGCTGGTATTGCTGGCATCGAGACGGAAATCAGGATTCCTGATCTCACCGTCAAAGCAGATATGGGGCCCGACTGCCAGTGTTGTAGGTGCTTTCTCCATTGATACTGACTCGGGCTTCAGGCCTATGGATAAAAGTATTACTACGAACGCTAAAGGTTACTTCTTCCCGATTGGCATCGGTCGCAATACCAATGATATACACGCATGCCTCCTTATCACTGCTATCAGTCTGCAGTGAAATTTCCAGCTGAGTCAGCATGTCGTTAATCCGTTCGAGGGACAGCCAGGGCGCGCAACTGAACAGCATATTAAGCTGTCTTCCATTGCCCATTGTATGTTCATCCAGAACTTCTTTTATTCTATTGACCGAACCGACTAACCCCGGACTTTTATATTCAGGTACTAGTTCAAGTTGGTTCAGGCCAGCTGCCTGAATGAGAGTCAGCAATTTTCGGCCCAGAGCCGGAATGGGTTTAAGAGTTTTGCGTCGACGCTTACGGGGCACTACCGGCCCTTCCACAGCGTTGATTTTGTTGTCTTTCTTCTTGTCAGGTAACCAATCATTCCCGCCAACCGGATTTAATGGGCTGGTTTTTCCTTCAGTGATAGTGTTATCAGCATCCTTACTTTTCTTTAGCCTGAACAAAGGGCACTGTTCATCATGCTGTCTTGTCGTCTTGACGTGGCGTAACCTGGCAACGTTAACCTCGCAGTTAAAAGGACCTTCAATGTTCGGGTCATGTTCGACGCAATCACATTTTAACCACAGCTTACGGCGGTCCATTTCTTCAAGCACAGAATTTGCTATACGTAAATCAGCCTGAGCGGGTTTTCGACTGTTGCTGAAAACATGCAGCAATGCCTCTCTCTCTGCCAGATTCAGTTTCCTTTCAAGCCTTCCCCTTGGATTTTTTTTCCACACAAGGTCCATTGATTTACTCCTTCACTCAAAAGTGTGATTATGATATCAAGATAATATCTTGATATCATAACATCTTATTAAGATAGCAAAGCGTTTAAACTTAATAATATCTTCTTGAATTACATTACCTTATTAACATAACAAGTTAACATGATAGCAAGATGCAAGCGGCGGATATATTGAAAATTATTTTTTAATATCCTATTATCTTAATAAGATAACAAACAAGGTGTGCGGAATATGATCATTGTTCTTGGTAGTCAAAAAGGTGGAGTAGGTAAAAGTACGCTCGCAGTTTCTATCGCTGCATATCTTATGGCGCTAGGAAAGCGAGTTCTCATTGTAGATGCCGACGATCAAAAATCAGTACTGACCTGGTATAACAATCGACCAGAGAACTTGCCTCATATGCCTGTGACTGGAGCGTCCGGCAACATCAAAGCCATGCTAAAAGAGCATGAAAAATCTTATGACTTTGTAATCGCCGATTGTGCTGGCCGTGACAGTGCAGAGATGCGAAGCGGATTAATGGCTGCAGATGTGTTTATTTCTCCTTTACGACCGTCCCAAATGGATTTGGATGTCGTACCACATACATGCTCTGTTTTTACTGCAGCTAAAGATTTCAACGAGTCTGTACGTGGGTATTTAGTGTTGAATATGACACCAACTAACATGTTCGTTAATGAAGCTAATCAGGCAGCGGATGTTCTCAAAGACTTTCCGGAAATGAATCTGTCTAATGCTCGCGTGTGTGACAGAAAAGCTCACAGGGATGCCTGGGCCGAATCAATGACTATTTTTGAAACACAGAACATCAAAGCCCAAGAAGAAATTGAAGCTCTGGTTAAGGAGATCATTCTATGAGGAATAGAGCACATACACCGCCAAGAGACGAAGCTTCGTTTATAAACGGAGGCACAGCTGGCCTCACTGCAAAAAATCCAGATGAACCAAGTAACAAATCTGCGACTAGTAAAGCAAAACCAGTCAGTATCTCTCTTGCTGAAGAGAATCTTAACTCAATCGATAATGTCATTAAGGAAGAGATATTATCAGGGAACAGGAGAGTAAATAGATCCGATGTAGTTAGAGCTGCAGTGATGGCATTAGAAAATTTATCACGAGAAGAAATCTCTCAACTGATTGAAAAATCGAGATTAAAGTAATATTAACTTATTAACTTATTAACTTATTAACTTATTAACTTATTAACTTATTAACTTATTAATTTGTGAAGTTGGTAGTTAAAGGTGGCATGGTTACTAAGTTAATCAGATAATAAGATAGCAAGATAGCAAGATAGCAAGATGGCAAGATAGTAAGATAGTAAGATAGTAACTTACCATCTTGTTACCTTGCTATCTTAGCCACCTGTTTTTTTAAGCAACGCCACCGCCTCATCGCCCGGCATCTGGAACTGCACCCGGTGCCGTGCTGCCACATCCAGCGCAAACACCTTCGTATACACCTCCGTCGAGCTGATGCTCTTATGTCCCATTAAACTCTGCAGCACCTTCAGCGGTATGCCTGCGTACAGCATGTGCATCGCGTAGGAATGGCGGAATGTGTGCGGGGTCACCGGCACGGAGAACGTCACCCCATCGGCCGCAGCCGTTTCAACCGCTTCGCTGAGCCAGGTGCGGACCGTCCGATCGGTAATCTCCCAGATACGTGCCTTCTCGGTTCTGCCGCTTCGCTTGTTACGACGTTCAAGAGGTATTTTCAGAGTGGCCACCATCATCTCCAGCTGGCTGACATAGCTCGCATCAGAAAGCGGAACCAGGCGATGCGTCTGACTGCCTGCAGGCGAACGGCCGGCAGTTCGGGCCGCTTTTTCCGCCCGCTGCTTGAGTGTGGCCAATTGCACGAACGGGTAGGGCGGCGCCAGCGAAAAATCCCCTCGAGTAAGCGCCAGTGCCTCGTTAATGCGGGCGCCCGTATTCCAGAGGGTGGCCAGCAGCATCTTACGGTGCAGATCGGGCACATAGTGGAGCAGGGCGCTCACTTCCGGCGCCAGCAGGTATTTAGGTAGTTCGTCCTGAACGAGCGCCATCTGCCGTAAGGCCAGTGCCGCGGGATAGTCGATGGTCACTGGCAGGGCGGCCATTGAGCCCTGAGAAGTAGCTGAAGGTATGAGGCCAGTCATGATCGGTATCTCAGTATCATTAGTTGTTCAGGTAAGTCTGATGGTTTTTCGCGCCGTTTCTGGCTGTCAGAAGCTGTCCAGAATTTGATTCCATTCGGCCTTACAGTCCAGCAAGTACCGGAGGCCGTTGTCGACCCCGTCAAGTAAATCGGAAGCCTCTCCCATTTTTTCCCCAAAGCGGCGGGTGTTGACGTAATGAATTCCTTCAAGGCTCCGGGTGCCGTCATTTCTCCTGGCATATCGGAAATCTGTCGCTCGTTCGTCAGCCTGATGAAGAGCTTTAACCACCTCTTTGACGATTTTTAAATCGGAAGTTCGGTAGCTACCATCAACCTCCAGGATCAGCTTTTGTGCCAGCGGCCATAAGGTATTCAGGTTATGGTTATCTTTTTTGTACTGGTATTTATCTGGCTCTTCTGCCAGTGCCAGAGCCAATCCGATAATCTGTTTGATAAGGAGTTCGATGTGATGCCTGTAGAGAAACAACACCGGATAAACCAGAAAATCCTGGTCCCGCCCGGATTCATCAATGTGTTTAATCAGAATGTCAGCAGCCCGCCTGTAACCTTCCGTGTAAGCTGTGCCGTGATCACGCATGTAATTCAAACATGCGTTGTTGTGCCAGTCGCTGTCGCTTGCCAGTAACCCCGGTTCTGACGTTTTTTTCTTTTTCATAGCTTTTTCTTTTCCGATGATCTGCTGTGAAATCCCGCCCTTAGTTACCGTTGTTCAGTTGCAGCAGCTTTGGCGATCTCATCCACCGCTTCTCTGACCGAAAAGGACAGTCTATCCTTTGGTGAAAACTGGACCCAGTAGCACAGATATGAGCCATAGTTCTGGTTGGTATGACGGGGGTCATAATCTACGCAGAAGGCGTAAATCTCCCGGTTACCTAGCTCCCATTTTGTAAGCTCACAATAGCGGGTATAGAGCTCTCTGAGATCTTCAAATAAATCCCCTTCGCGGATCGGGCCAGATTCCTTCACGACCCCGCACTGATCCATAAAATGACTGACGGCGGCTTTTTTTGATTTGAATTCCTTCTGACCAATCTTCACCGGTATTGAACGTCCCATCCTGATCTCCTTTCTGGTTTGCTGGCAAATAGTCACTCAGAGTAATTATGATGGGCGGCAGATCTGTCTGCGCACAACCCTGCGTCTGTCACCCGGATTATTTTACCCTGTTGTTATCATTTGCATGATGATAATAAGCAGCCATATAGCCACGCCGTTAAATTACCGGACGGCCGTTCCGGTTGGATCCGACTTTTCGCACTTTATGAAGTTTCCGGAAGTGTACCACGCACACGAAATAAGCAAAGCGGCAATATCTGCCCCTGCGCGACGGGTCACGGGGAAGGGGATAAACACTATATATAGAAGAAAACGCAGCTGACCGCGTGGCACATCTTGTGTTTCTGCGCCGCTGCGCCCCGGAGGCTGGGAAGAAGATCCGGAACTAGCTTTTTTCGGATCTGACCGGGAAAAGAGAGAATACAACATAGGTTCAACATATCCATATGCCGGGCATCTGCATAGGTGTGGCATACGCATATACTTACCATCTGCATATGCTATGACTATACATATGCTTTGCATCTGCATATACTGAACATAGTCATACAGGCCGGTCGGCCAGGAGGAAATGATGAGAACTGTATCCATTTTTAAAAACGGCAATAACCGCGCCATTCGTCTGCCCCGCGATCTGGATTTTGAGGGAGTGAGCGAGCTGGAGATCGTCCGGGAAGGGGACAGCATTATTTTGCGTCCCGTCCGGCCGACCTGGGGCTCGTTCGCGCAGTTCGAGAAGGCAGACCCGGACTTTATGGCGGAGCGCGAGGACGTTGTCAGCGACGAAGGACGATTTAACCTGTGAACAAGACCTATATGCTCGACACCTGTATCTGCTCGTTCATCATGCGCGAGCAGCCGGAAGCCGTCCTGAAGCGCCTGGAGCAGGCGGTGCTGCGCGGCCAGCGCATCGTTGTCTCGGCCATCACTTATTCTGAAATGCGCTTCGGGGCCACCGGCCCGAAGGCCTCCCCGCGCCACGTCGAGCTGGTCGACGCGTTCTGCGCCCGCCTCGATGCCATCCTGCCCTGGGATCGCGCTGCGGTGGACGCCACCACGGAGATTAAGGTGGCGCTGCGAATGGCCGGGACGCCGATCGGCCCGAACGACACGGCCATTGCCGGGCACGCCATCGCCGCCGGTGCCGTGCTGGTGACGAATAATACGCGGGAATTTGAGCGGGTACCGGGTCTTGTGCTGGAAGACTGGGTAAGATAACGCTGTAAAACAAAACAGGCGGTCTGGCGCAGCCGGACACTCTTTCAGTCAGCGGTATATAAAGGAATAAAAGATGCCTCTGATCACGCGGCTTATGCTGCAAAACTTTAAAAAGTTTCCGGAACTGGACCTGCGCTTCACTCATGACCGTAACATTCTGGTCGGGGACAATGAGTCCGGGAAAAGCACGATTCTGCTGGCCCTTGACCTTGTGCTGAGTGACAGCCGGCACCGGGTCGAGGCATTGGGTGTGGAATCGCTCCTGTCCCAGTCAGCAGTAAGGCAGTTTCAGGAAGGTGAGCGCCGCGCCGATCAGTTACCCGTGCTGACAGCTGACGTTTTCCTGAGTAATGGGGGAGATCCTGACCTGAACGGCAGGCAAAATCTGGCGGGTATCAATGCGGATGGTCTCAGAATGCGTATTGCACCAATGACGGAGGAATACGGCCAGGATATTCACAATGTACTACAGCAGGATCCCGATAATTTTCCCTATGAATACTATTCCGTGCGGTTCAGCACCTTCTCCGGTGGTCATTTCGCCAGCTTCAGACGCTATCTGCGCCATCTGCTCTTAGACAGTGCACGCATCGATAACGAGCACGCCGCACAGGAATATACGCGCACAGTTTACAGCGTCAATGTGCCGGTGGCCGATCGGTACCGGCTTGAAAACAGTTACCGGCAACAGAAAATGCACTTCTGCACCCGGCATCTGTCAGCCATAAACGACACGCTGGAAACGTATCAGTTTGGCGTGCGTTCCGGTGCTAAATCAGGGCTTGAGGCGAATCTAGACATTACCGAGGACGGTATTTCCATTCGTCACCGTGGAAAAGGAAGGCAGTGCTTCATCAAAACGGAGTTTGCGCTGCAGCGGCATCAGCAGCAGGGAGAGCTCCACGTACTGTTGCTTGAGGAGCCGGAAAATCATCTCAGCCATGTCAGTATGAAGAGGCTGGTTAATCAGCTTGCCACTGAACGGCAGACGCAGGTGTTTATTGCCACACACAGCAGCCATATCTCCTCCCGCCTCGATCTGCGTAAGGCAATCCTCCTCGGGTCTGCCCGGCCGGTACTGATGAATGAACTTTCCGCTGAGACTGCCGCCTTCTTCATGAAAGCACCGGATAATAACGTACTGGAATTTGCGCTGGCCAGACGTGTGCTGCTCGTGGAGGGGGATGCTGAGTTTATTCTGATCGAGGCCTTTTATCGCCGCCTGTATGGCAGGGCACCGGAGGAAGACGGAGTTCACATCATCGCTATCGGCGGAACGAGTTTCCGTCGTTATCTTGAACTGGCCCGTCTTCTGGAAAATCGCGTCGCGGCCCTTCGTGATAATGACGGCAACTATCAGCAAAACTGCGATGAACGCTATGCTGACGTGATTTGTTCCCGCTCCCGGGTATTTGCTGATCGCGATAACACCCGATCCACATTTGAAATCAGCATGTATCAGGATAACGCTGATCTGTGTGATACGCTTTTCCGCGGACCCCGCCGGACACTCACGGTGCAGGAATACATGCTGGCCAATAAGGCAGAAGCAGCATTCCGGCTGTTACAGCTGCACGCCGGAGAGCTGACCGTACCTGATTATATTCAGGAGGCACTGGCATGGATAAGAGAGTGATATTTGCGGTTGCCGGCTCGGGCAAGACCACGCTGCTGATACGACGGTTGAGTGAGGACAGGAGGACGCTGCTCCTGACCTTCACCGTGAATAATGAAGCGCATCTGCGGGCACAGATTATCAGACGTTTTGGCTTTATCCCGGAAGGGATCAGGGTGATGACCTGGTTTGAGTTTCTGCACGGTTTTTGCTTCCGGCCTTTCCTGCAGGAGCAGCTGGCATCGCGTGGCCTGAGCTTCGACCAGCCCCCACCCAGAATACCGCGCACGAATGCCCGGCATTATCAGGATCCCGCCGGACGGCTGTATCACCGGAGGCTCGCACATTTACTGACAGCCCGGGGGTTGCTGCCGGATATCCGTATCCGGCTTGCCCGTTACTATGATGAACTGCTTGTCGATGAAGTCCAGGACTTTGCCGGACATGACTTTAATTTTCTGCTGGAGCTCTGCCGCGCGGAAATCACTGTGCTCTGTTGCGGCGATTTTTATCAGCATACCTTTGATACAAGCCATGACGGCAACGTTAATTCAACGCTGCACGACGACATCACGCGATATGAGGCCCGCTTCGACGCAGCAGGTTTCGCGGTTGACCGGGACACGCTCAACCGGACATGGCGTTGCTCAGCTTCAGTGTGCGAGTTTATCACCGGGCAACTGAACATCCGTATCGCTGCCCATGGGATACATGCCTCCCTGATTGAAACGATCGCAGATACAGAGCGCTCAGCCACCCTGCACGCCGATAATACGGTGATTAAGCTCTTCTATCGTGAACATCACCGTTACGGCTGCTATTCCATGAACTGGGGCGCCAGTAAAGGGCTCGATCACTTTCAGGATGTCTGCATTGTGATGGGATCCTCCCACTGGAAGCTTCTGACCCGTCAGGAACTGGCAACCCTTCCACCGTCGTCCCGTAACAGGCTGTACGTGGCATGCTCACGGGCGCGCGGCAACATTTATTTTGTTCCCGAAACTCATCTGCGCCGATTCCGAAACTGAGTTACCGACTTCTCAGTCGGGCACAAATCAGTAAAAAGCGAGGGTCATCGACGGGAATACCGGCTGGACAGGTGCGGTTCCGGTTCTCGCTTTCCGGAACCTGGCTAACAATATGTAACATTATCATTAAATACAATTATGCCAGTTATTTTTATTCGCAAAATGCTAATAATGTGGCATACACGCCAGTATGAAAACATTGTTAACTTTTTAAGTTCTGAATGGTATGTCGCTTGTGCAGTTAAAAGTGCAGATCATTGAAAGTATTGTACGGTTTTGTTGACCGGAGACTGTTTCATCGTCGCGGATAATGAGCAGAATTATCTGTCCACTATATCTGGGGCAGGCTGAAAACATGGAATGGTTGGTTATGGATGCTGAGATCCTGTCATTTATGAAACAATTTCATTTGTGGTACTGTAAAAATAGTTTTTCTGATTTACCTGAGCTGTGAATATGGCATACTGCAGATGTTACCCGGCCGCACTCATACCGGGTAACGAACTGTGTATTGTGATGATTTTTTATTACAGGGGGATGATCGTGATCAATAAGATTTGCCAGGTAATTGACGGGGAGTACGTCTGCGACATTGATATCAGTGTGGAAGAATGGAAAGCTCTGTTAATGAATGAAAAGGTTTTTGACTCTAAAAGTATTGAGGTGTTAAAAAAATGGTATATTGAACCAAATCATTCCTGCACATGTTTCGATATAGGCAAAAAGTACGAACAGCACAGTATGAGTGCTAATGGCGTTATTAACGGGCTCGGTGGTAGAGTTCAAAAAGAGCTTGGCAGATTTGAAGTTAAAGGGATCGGCAATATAGCACCTGGCACAAAATTCATTACAGTCATGAAGAGTAAAGAAACCGGTGAAAAACCAAAAAGATACTTATGGACTATTCGTGATGAACTTGTTCAGGCAATTAAAGAACTGGATTTTTTTGGGTCGAAAGAAATAACCACCAATGAGTATTACTCAGACGATGAGTTGATCAACGCCATGGAGGCGAATAATACATTTGATGTCGCGCAGACATTTGAATATACAGGGGAAGCTAAACCAAAGAAACATGCAACAGAAGTAAAAAATGGCGTCTCGTACCCAAGAAGTAAAGGGGTTTCAAAAAATGCACTGAACAAAGCAGGTTACAGATGTGAAGTCGATGGCGAACACCCAACCTTCAGAAGGCGTAACTCTCCCCTGAATTATACTGAACCTCATCACATTGTACCTATGTCCAGGCAGGATGACTTTAACACTTCGCTTGACGTCGAAGAAAATATAATATCGCTGTGTTGCAATTGCCATAAGCAAATTCACCTCGGACAGGGATATGAAGAAATGCTTGAGAAAATATATAATGAGAGAAAGGAGTTGTTAAAACAGGTAGCTATCGATATATCTCTGGAGGATTTGATTCGCTATTATAAAGGACAGAACAGGTGAATGTTATTCAATAGTAATGCTTTTACCTTACTTACAGAGAATGTCATTATTTCCTGGCAGTTACCGATTTGGCGCGTAAAAATACAAAACCCGAAATTAATCGGGTTTGTATTATTTAACGATTAACAGACTCCTGTGTCCAGGAATGATGTAAAACCACGCTTATCGTGACATTTCTGCAAATTTTACTTTTGAGTATCAAGCCATTTATTCATCTGCTCAATTTCACCTTTTTGAGCTTTAATGATGTCCTGCGCGAGCTTTCTCATTTCGGGATCTTTTCCGTATTTTAGCTCAGTCTCAGCCATTGCTATTGCCCCTTCATGGTGTGCTACCATGCCTTTCGCAAAAGCCTTGTCGGGATCGGATTCATTTACAGCAGTCATCATTTTGTCATGCATGTCTTTCATGCCAGCCATATATTCCTGTGACGAAGCTGAGGTAGACATATCAGTCATTTTCATTTCTGAATGTTCTGCTGAAATCGCTGGCAGGGATAACATTAATACTGCAAATAAAGTGTTTCTGGCTTTCATAAAAAATATCCTTTTAGCGTTGATACCCGTTAACTGTAGCAGAATCTGGTGATGCTACCAACGGCTTTGTTGAATAAATCGAACTTTTGCTGAGTTGAAGGATCAGATCACGCATCTTCCCGACAACGCAGACCGTTCCGTGGCAAAGCAAAAGTTCAAAATCACCAACTGGCCCACCTACAATAAAGCCCTCATCAACCGTGGCTCCATAACTTTCTGGCTGGATGATGAAGCTATTCAGGCCTGGTATGAGTCAGCAACACCTTCTTCACGAGGCAGACCTCAGCGCTATTCTGACCTTGCCATCACGACTGTGCTGGTCATTAAACGCGTATTCAGGCTGACCCTGCGCGCTGCGCAGGGCTTTATTGATTCCATTTTTTCTCTGATGAACGTTCCGCTACGCTGCCCGGATTACAGCTGTGTCAGCAGGCGGGCAAAGTCGGTTAATGTCAGTTTCAAAACGCCCACCCGGGGTGAAATCGCACACCTGGTAATTGATTCCACCGGGCTGAAGGTCTTCGGTGAAGGCGAGTGGAAAGTCAAAAAGCATGGCCAGGAACGCCGCCGTATCTGGCGTAAGCTGCATCTCGCCGTTGACAGTAAAACACATGAAATCATCTGCGCTGACCTGTCGCTGAACAATGTGACGGACTCAGAGGCCTTCCCGGGTCTTATCCGGCAGACTCACAGAAAAATCAGGGCAGCATCGGCAGACGGCGCTTACGACACCCGGCTCTGTCACGATGAACTGCGCCGCAAAAAAATCAGCGCGCTTATCCCGCCCCGAAAAGGCGCGGGTTACTGGCCCGGTGAATATGCAGACCGTAACCGTGCTGTTGCGAATCAGCGGCTGACCGGGAGTAATGCGCGGTGGAAATGGACAACAGACTACAACCGTCGCTCGATAGCGGAAACGGCGATGTACCGGGTAAAACAGCTGTTCGGGGGTTCACTGACGCTGCGTGACTACGATGGTCAGGTTGCGGAGGCTATGGCCCTGGTACGAGCGCTGAACAAAATGACGAAAGCAGGTATGCCTGAAAGCGTGCGTATTGCCTGAAAACACAACCCGCTACGGGGGAGACTTACCCGAAATCTGATTTATTCAACAAAGCCATAAAAAAATAAAACATACGCCTGATGACAGCTCAATCATTCTGGGTTGCAACTTCATGGCAGCATTTACCTCCACCAGACGGCCTGACAGGCGGATTGCGGCGGCAGGAAACGCCCTAAAGTACAAAATCTGCGGCTGGCCTCACAGTTTTCGCGACTCTGCAGGAGAATATCGAGAGGCTGGGCCATACTGAAAATAGCAGAGCATAAACCTTACTCTTCATGGCGATTAAAAGGGAGGAATATGCAGGCAATACACCACGTAGAAAAGTTTCATCCAAAAGATTTTGATTTTATTGCATTAAGTCTGGCCCAGATGAACTCACAAGGGCGGAAAGTGGACGTTGAACAGGTCACCGGCAGTATGAATGATGCATGTAAATCCCGGTTCCTCGACAGCTACCGCTACCATCTCAATCTATTTGTCGAAAAATCACCAAGTTGACACAACAGGCCGGATAGCATAATCCGGCCTGTTCATTATTGTGTTCCGGCAACATCTCTGTGAAGGCAGATAACACCCCCAGATGGGGTTCACGACTTTGCAGAAAAAGTATTTTTCCACCCTGCTCCTCATTACCAGTAAGAGACGTTGTCAGTCGCTGATGCACGTATCGGTGTATACCCCTGCAAATCACATATCTTTTTTCCGCATGCTGGTTCCCCGGTCAGCAGACTTATCTATGGTGATAAAAATTACTAATGAGACATGCGAAATAAAAAATTAATTTTATGACTTAAATTCGCTGTATTCGGGCATCACCTAAAACCCCTGAAATGTTATCAAATGGTTAAATAATATGATTTAAAACCACCATTAATTAACATTTTATTTTGTCTTCCCCCATCAATCCCTCATGATTTAACACAAAATCAACATAAAAAATCATGAATTTTAACATTAATGTGCATAACTCACAATTACGTAATCCTGACTTCCTGAGCTATTCCCTTTACCGGTAATCTTTCCATGACATCCACCCCCTACAGTTCAGAAAGGCAAAAATATGAAACTTAAAATTGCATTGCTTAGCGTAGCTATGTCTTCAGCATATATTTTTTCCGGTTCAGTATTCGCAGCAGAGAAATATGAAATTGCCTTGGTTGCAAAAGTCAATGGTATCCCATGGTTTAACCGGATGGGGGTTGGCGTAAAGGAAGCTGCCGATAAACTCAATGTTAATGCCTATCAGACAGGGCCAGCAACCCCGGATCCGGCTCAACAAGTTAAAGTCATTGAGGACCTTATTGCTAAAAATGTTAATGCAATTATCGTTGTACCAAATGATGCAACGGTTCTGGAGCCTGTATTAAAAAAAGCCCGGGATAAAGGTATTGTTGTGTTGTCTCATGAGTCCCCTGATAAGCAGATAGCTCAATGGGATGTGGAAACTATTGATAGCGAAAAATATGCTCAGGCCAATATAGATGAACTTGCAAAAGATATGGGTGGAAAAGGTGGATATGTGATTTACGTTGGTTCACTGACTGTACCAGGGGTTTGAGGGCCAATGGAACGAAAACGTACGCTAAGAAGGTAATTCATTGTTTAAATTGAAATTTAATGCTCTCAGTTCCCCCCTTCAAAATATCCTCCGGTAGCGTGAACGTATAATGCCCCAGCATATTGATATGTCCGTGCATCAGTGGGGATAACCTGGCGATATCTTCACCACCGGTTTCCTCTCCATTACTGCGCATCCAGCTCAGGGCTTCCTGCATATAAAGTGTGTTCCACAGCACCACTGCGTTAGTGGCCAGGCCCAGAGCACCCAGTTGATCTTCCTGACCTTCACGATAGCGCTTTCTGATCTCACCGCGCTGCCCGTAGCAGATCGCCCTCGCCACAGCATGGCGGCCTTCTCCCCGGTTTAACTGCGTCAGGATCCGCCGACGATAATCTTCATCATCAATATAATTTAGAAGGTACAGCGTCTTGTTGACGCGCCCCACTTCCATGATCGCCTGTGCCAGTCCTGATGGACGCGAGCTTTTCAGCAAAGAGCGAATGAGTTCTGAAGCATGAATGGTGCCCAGTTTCAGCGAACCGGCGGTTCGCATCATCTCATCCCACTGATCCTCGGCTTTCGACAGATCGGCACAACCACGTGCCAGTTCGTCCAGTGCACCGTAATTTGCCGATTTATCCACCCGCCAGAATACCGCTTCACCGGCATCGGCAAGCCGGGGGGAAAACTGGTATCCCAGCAGCCAGAAGAGGCCAAAAATAATGTCGCTGGTACCGGCTGTGTCCGTCATGATCTCAACCGGATTCAGCCCTGTCTGCTGCTCCAGAAGGCCTTCCAGCACAAAAATGGAATCTCGTAATGTGCCGGGGACAACAATGCCGTGGAATCCAGAGTACTGATCAGAGACGAAGTTGTACCAGGTGATACCACGTCCGGAACCAAAATATTTTCTGTTAGGCCCTGAATTGACGTTTTTCACCGGCGTGACAAAGCGCATGCCGTCAGCTGAGGCCACTTCGCCACCACCCCAGCGGCCAGCAAGCTCCAGTGTGGACTGAAAATCAACCAGACGGGCATTGGCGCTGACCAGCGTTTCCGCCCGGAGGTAATTCTGTTTCACCCAACTGAGCCGGTGGCGCGTCAGCGCCGGTATGTTGTGCTTTATCAGCGGTTCCAGTCCGATATTGCAGGCCTCTGCCATCAGGACCGCCCACAGGCTGATGTGCAGATCCTGCGCCCGGGCCCCGGATTCACTGACATGCGTAAACTCACGTGTAAATCCCGTTCTGGCATCTATTTCAAGCAACAGTTCCGTCAAATCTACTGGCGGGAGTAGCTGCCTTACCCGACTGTTGAGACGATGCAACGATGGTGGCTCCTCCAGTTTCTCCAGGCTGCTGATAGTCAGGGAAGGATGTTTACCGTCATAGCAAATATGAACCTCCGCATTTCCTTCAAAGCGGGATGCGACGGCTTTCCAGGTTTCATCCAGCTGGACCGCCAGCTGTTGCACGCCTTTATGTCCATCAGTGGGATGTCCCAGCGCCCGGCAAACGGGGACCCGCTGAGCCTGCCATTCTTCCCCCTGCAACAGCTTCTCGCGGGGATTTCCCCAGCGATCGCTGTTTTCGAGCCAGATGCCCCGTCGACGTAGTGCATCCTGAAGGCGCTCCAGCAGACAAAGAGAGTAACCGGCACGCTGTATCCGGCCCTCCGCATCGTATACCAGACGTTTCCAGGGGCCGGTAATAATATGTTCAGGCGCATCGTCCAGGATGCGCTGTTTCGAGCCGTTCAGTTCGGTGAGATAATGAATAGCGGACAGCGTATGTTCTCCGGCTGGCGCCGCCTGGAAATGCAGGTCGCGCAATACCGCCGGAAGAAAACGCTTTACCCGCCCGTACTGCTCCACCATTTCGTCATGGAAATTGTTGTTCTGAGGCCGGGCCAGCTCATTTACCTTACTGACGGATTCTGCCAGCCTGCTTTTCGGTATGCTGTTGAATATTGTCTCCCTCAGTTCAGCATCGTCAGCCTGCTCATCCAGCAACAATGAACATGCCCGCGCCAGTAGTAGCGCAGCACGGTCAAGATCTTTAAGCGTCCTGAGTCGCTTTTTCTGCCCCGTTTTCTTCGCCGCACGAGTGATATCCAGTATCAGCATATCGAGCACATCAACGGCTTCATCCAGCGCCGCAGTCTCCTGTGCTTTAACGAATGCGGTGAGTACGGCCAGTTTTCTCTGCTGTGGCATTCAAGCGATATATTTTACCGACGGCATGCCTGCGTAACGGGCCAGATTACGCAGTTGTATAGCAGGCAGACCGGTAAAATTCAGTCGGGAAAACTCCAGGTTTCGCAGCCGGATATACCGCTCCAGCGCTTCGGTAAATGCCGGGCCGCTGACGGTGACAGGTCCCTTTTTCAGTTGCTCCAGCGGTGAAATACGCTGCCCCTCAGGAATGTCCAGCAGCTCCGTCACGCGGGCGGTCTGCCAGCTGTCCGGCAACGCGGCCAGTTTCTTCCACAGTCGCTGATTTGCCCGTTCGCGTACTTCACTGACGAGACGCACAAGTGTGGTTGCTCCGGGCAGCAGGACCTTATTCTGAAGCAGCCACGCGGTGGCAAAATCAAACATCAGGCCGGGTCGCTCATTACTGAGCCATGCGCGGGTATACAGCAGGCGCTTCAGGCGGAAAGACCAGGGGAAATCGCCAAATTCATGGTAACCGTAATATTCCTTAATCAGCGCAGTATGCTCTCTGAGGGTAGTATCCCGTTCTGCGTAGCGGGAAAGGACTTCCGGACGGCGGATGTTAAGCTGTACCGCGACAAAATGCTGAACACCCGGCAGAACCCGGGTTAAATCTGTCAGAAAAGAGCCCAGAAAACGGGCGGTGGTGAGCTGAAGCGCAATTCCCAGCCGGTTATGCCTTCCCAGTCGCTGGTTAATGAAGGCAAGATCCCGCTCATCAAGATGAAAATAGCGCGCCAGCTGCACGTCATTGGGTTCTGCAACATAGCGACCATAATTCAGTTCCTGCTCCGTGGTCAGAAAATCGACGGGCATATCGGCCTCCCTGCCTGATGGTCATAAATTAACAATTTCGCAACCGTCCGAAATATTATAAATTATCGGACATACTAAAATGGTGTTGTTTATGTGTCTATTAAATAGATTTTTTGTTATAACAGACACCTGTTGTCCGATATTTGATTTAGGATACATTTTTATGCGCCTTTTTGGTTACGCACGGGTATCAACTAGTCAGCAGTCGCTCGATATTCAGATCAGGGCGCTCAAAGAAGCAGGTGTGAAAGCAAATCGTATCTTTACTGATAAGGCATCCGGCAGTTCAGTTGATCGTCCGGGGCTTGATCTGCTGCGCATGAAGGTGGAGGATGGTGACGCCATTCTGGTGAAGAAGCTCGACCGTCTTGGCCGTGACACTGCCGATATGATCCAGTTAATTAAAGCATTCGACGCTCAGGGCGTAGCTGTCCGGTTTATCGATGACGGAATCAGTACTGATGGTGACATGGGAAAAATGGTGGTCACTATTCTATCTGCTGTAGCTCAAGCCGAACGTCAAAGAATATTAGAACGAACAAATGAAGGTCGCCAAGAAGCAATGGCAAAGGGAGTTGTGTTCGGTAGAAAAAGAAAAATAAACAGAGGTGCGATATTAAATATGTGGAAACAAGGTTTAGGAGCCTCACACATATCAAAAACAATGAATATTGCTCGTTCAACAGTATATAAAGTAATAAATGAAAGCAACTAATATAAAAGGTTGAATATGGAATTTAATATTACTTCAAAGTCTAATCCGTTTGGCGATACAACAGCAGAAAATGATAAGAAAATGTTGAGCAGTGCTTTCATCGAAACTGCTGACTTTAGAACTTTAATTGAAACAGATGACCGAACTATTGTTGTAGGCAGACGAGGGACTGGTAAAAGTGCTTTATTCATTCAGCTAAATGAGCATTGGAAGAAAGATAAAAAAATATTAATCCTAAGTTTTTCACCAGACGACACTCAAATAATTGGCTTTAGATCAATGTTGAAGCCATTTACAGGCTCATTCAATTTAGCCAGGGCAGCCACAAGGTTATTATGGCGATATGCTATGTTAATGGAGATAGCATCATATATATCTTCTCATTATAAATTATCATCTCAAATTTCGACAGAAACATTGTTGAATGAGCATTTAAAGAAATGGAATGCTGCACAAGGTGATATTTTAAGAAAGTGTAGGATTGTAGCAAAAGAATATTTAGATGAAAACAATCCTGAAGAATCAATTGGTGACCTTCAATTTAATTTGAATATTTCAGAAATCGAAGGCAATATAGTTTCACTTCTTGAGCGCTCAGACAGGAAAATTGTCATATTGATGGATAAGCTAGGGAAGGTGCGAATAAGCAGGTCATTTCTTCCCAAGCTGACTCGCTGATTAAAATTTCGCGGATCTGGGCCGATTTTTTTCCCGCAAACACATCGAATCAGCCTATTTAGGCTATTTTTTCCACCATTTCTGGCGTTATTTCCGGTTTTTACTGAGATCTCTCCCACTGACGTATCATTTGGTCCACCCGAAACAGGTTGGCCAGGGTGAATAACATCGCCAGTTGGTTATCGTTTTTCAGCAGCCCCTTGTATCTGGCTTTCACGAAGCCGAACTGCCGCTTGATGATGCGAAACGGGTGCTCCACCCTGGCACGGATGCTGGCTTTCATGTATTCGATGTTGATGGCCGTTTTGTTCTTGCGCGGATGCTGCTTCAAGGTTTTTACCTTGCCGGGACGCTCGGCGATCAGCCAGTCCACATCCACCTCGGCCAGCTCCTCGCGCTGTGGCGCTCCTTGGTAGCCGGCATCGGCTGAGACAAATTGCTCCTCTCCATGAAGCAGATTACCCAGCTGATTGAGGTCATGCTCGTTGGCCGCGGTGGTGACTAGGCTGTGGGTCAGGCCACTCTTGGCATCGACACCAATGTGGGCCTTCATGCCAAAGTGCCACTGATTGCCTTTCTTGGTCTGATGCATCTCCGGATCGCGTTGCTGCTCTTTGTTCTTGGTAGAGCTGGGTGCCTCAATGATGGTGGCATCCACCAAAGTGCCTTGGGTCATCATGACGCCTGCTTCGGCCAGCCAGCGATTGATGGTCTTGAACAATTGACGGGCCAGTTGATGCTGCTCGAGCAGGTGGCGGAAATTCATGATGGTGGTGCGATCCGGCAGGGCGCTATCCAGGGATAATCGGGCAAACAGGCGCATGGAGGCGATTTCGTACAGGGCATCTTCCATGGCACCGTCGCTCAGGTTGTACCAATGCTGCATGCAGTGAATACGCAGCATGGTCTCCAGCGGATAGGGCCGTCGGCCATTGCCCGCCTTGGGATAAAACGGCTCGATGACAGCGGTCATATTCTGCCATGGCAGAATCTGCTCCATGCGGGAGAGGAAAATCTCTTTTCGGGTCTGACGGCGCTTAGTGCTGAATTCACTATCGGCGAAGGTGAGTTGATGGCTCATGATGTCCCTCTGGGATGCGCTCCGGATGAATATGATGATCTCATATCAGGAACTTGTTCGCACCTTCCCTAGATGAAGCATATGAACCGGATAATATAGGAATCGGAATCATAGCTGGTCTGGCATATGCCTCAATTGAATTAAATCAAAAAGCAAAATGCATTCGCCCAATCATTTTTTTAAGAGATAATATATTTAGATCGCTATCAAAGGAAGATCCTGACTACTCAAGAAATATAGAGGGGCAAGTCATAAGGCTGCATTGGGATTGGGCACAACTCTTAATGCTATCGGCTAAAAGAATGAAAGTGGCATTTAATCTAGATATTGAGAAAGATCAACGGGTTTGGGATAGGTGTACAGCCGATGACCTCAAAGGAAGGAGTGGTTTTAAACGATGCTTGCAATTTACCCTTTACCGCCCCAGAGATTTACTGTCATTGTTAAATGAAGCTTTTTTCTCCGCATTTAGAGAGAGTCGAGAAACCATTATTAACACTGATCTAGAATATGCAGCCAAGTCAATTTCCATGGCCAGGCTTGAAGACCTTTGGAAGGAGTACCAGAAGATCTTTCCTTCAATACAAGTTATAACTAGCGCATTCCGTAGTATTGAACCTGAATTAACAGTCTACACTTGCTTAAAAAAAATAGAAGCATCTTTCGAATCAATAGAAGAAAATGAAGACCCCAAAATAATCTCTGAAATACAATTACTAAAAGCTAGTGGAATCCTCCAAAGTTTGTATAGCGTAGGATTTGTGGGTATACGTGATAAAAACACTTCATCTTATTCATTTTGCCATGATGGACGAACCCCAGATAAAGGTTTTGAAAGCAGTGAAAAACTATTAATTCATCCATGTTATTGGCTTGGTTTGAATTTAAATCGCAACGCTCTTGCTCCAGAGGAAGCTGAGGAAATAAATGACGAATATGATATCAATGTTGTTTCCGATAATTCAGCCATTAGAAATAAAACAATAGGTCAAATAACCACTCATCTGGATCAAATACCGACAGGAAATGAAGGGGCTAATGAATTTGAGCAATGGTGCTTAGACGCACTAAGAATTGTATTTGCATCCCACCTGACAGATATAAAACCGCATCCAAACGGTAACGCGGTTCAGAGACGAGATATTATAGGTACCAATGGTGGAAAATCAGATTTTTGGAAGCGTGTATTAGAAGACTATAAAACAAGACAAGTTGTTTTTGATGCGAAAAATTTTGAAGAATTAGGCCCATCTGAGTACAGACAATTACAATCATATTTAACAGGTCCGTATGGAAAATTAGGATTTATTATTAATAGAGAAGAAAGTGAGGCATTGAAATCAGGGAGAGATTTGGATTGGACAAAAGAAATGTATCAATCTCATAATTCATTAATAATAAAATTACCTGCGAAATATATATCTAAATTGTTGCAAAAATTAAGAAATCCTGAGAAGCATGACGCTATAGATAGTCAGATGGGGAAACTTTTAACTCTATATGAAACATCATATATGGCTATTAAAAGTACTCAAAAGAAACGAAGAAAATAGCATCAGTTACATCATATGAGAGGGTTCCTGAAAAGGAATTTTCTCATATTTTATTATAAATCAATAATATATATCCTTAGCGTACGTTTTCGTTCCATTGGACCTCAAACCCCACATATAGCGTCACTGTCAGCTGGAAACACCGCTACATCTTGTGTTGCGGGGCCGCTGTGCGCCGGGGGCAGGAACGAAGATCCGGAAAAACCTTTTTTCGGATCTCAAATGACGAAATAATTAATACCGAAGAAAATTCAATAATCAATAGTTAAAAACTATAAAAGGTGGGGTGAGAACAAAACTTGCACAACTTAACGATTTAACGTAGTCTATAAAGCATGAAATCGAAAAGGAGGTTTTATGAACACATCAACTCAAAAACGAAACGGTAATGATCGTTCCTCCACTATGCATAATTTTTTGGACAACAGCATTGCTGCAGAGCGTCTTGAGAATTTTTTTCAGGATCTGGTAGAGGAAGTTCGGTCAGGTAAAACACCGATTGCTCCTGAAAGTATGGGGAATACCGATGCGGTTTTTACCATGGATGTCATCCTGAAGTTACTTGAAAATCGCGCAGTTAACAGCCTGACGCCTGAAAAAAAACGTCAGCAGCGACGTTTACACAGTAAGGCCCTTTTCCTTCAGAGACTGGAAAATGACGGCGGGGTTTACACCTCAGCTAAAGCTGCAGAAATGGTGGGCAAGAGTAAACCCACAGTTAAAACCTGGAAAGATACCGATCAGTTACTTGCTCTTGATATTGACGGTGAGTTTTACTACCCGGTGTTTCAGTTTACTGATGAGGAAGGGATCTCGGACAAAGGCGTGCTCCGGGGTGTGGCCGAACTGCTGACTATGCTGAGCAGCTTCAGTGACCGAATGAAGTATTCTTTCTTTATGGAACAGAGAAATACTGTCCTGGATGGGCTGAACCCTGCAGGGCGTTCGTTTACCGTCGCCGAGGTTCTGAAAGGCAATCCGGATGAAAAAGTGATGAATGAATTACGCCGGCTGGCTCGCAACTATGGCACACAGAACGCCGTTTAATGAAAGGGGGTGCTTGCCCCCCCTTTATCAATTATTCCTCAACAGGAATTCCCAGGTCATAAACAAGAATATCTGCCGCTTCCTTACCCTGATACTCAAACTGACTGAGACTTGTCTGGCTCCGGGTTATGGCCATCCCGGTTCCGGCCGGATCGTCATGCCATAGCACAAGGCATGGGTCACTGGTGACATTTGACGGAAACTCCATTCCATCAAACCCTGCTGAATGAACTTTTTCAGCCAGTTGATGAGTCACTGCACGTGTTGAAGTTGTTACATCATTCAACCTTAAATCACTGCATTTAATCAGCTTACTGACCTGAAGGACCCGAATATCTTTCTCAATGACTACTGTACCCATTATGTAATTATCGAGATCTGATTCCCTGAGCCCTGTTTTATGCTGAAAAACTTCCTTCATTGCCGTGTCGGGAGTTTTGGCCACGTACATAGAGCCATTCTCACCATCATTAAGACTGTAACGGCAATCCTCGCCATTACGATTGAAAAAGACACTGCTTCCGCCGTGACTACCGAGCTGAAGCCGGAACACCTCAGTTCCTGATGGCACAGTCATTCCGCACCGCTGGAGCTGTTCGTCCTGTAACTTCCCGATTTTATCGAGAGATGCCACGTCCTGTTCATTCATGCCTGCATTTAGAGAAGTTTCAACAGTCTGATTAACTTCGTCGTTTGGGTTTACCCCTGATTTTGAACTCATATTTTCCACCACCTTTCATATAAGGATTAACATAAGCCATAGGCTTAATCTCCATCGTTTTGATGTTTTGTCCCCCGGACAGAATGCCCGGCTGGACGATGTATCTGTCGCTGTGCTGACAGACCCTCAAAGCATAAACGATTGAGAATGTTAAACAACGGCTTGTAATGCACAGAGGGGCAGAAAAATTACGGTATAGGGGGACTACCATTCATAAAAGAAGACGTGCGGATCCGCTTAAGCCAGAAACCGGATCTGCACGGCGGGAAACCCGCAATAGATATGATAATTAATGAACATGCATAAAATCATACTAAGAATGATATTTATCATTAATAATAAAATCATATCTGATATGATGTTTAATTGATTAGCAATAAACTATACATGATATGACTTTACACTTAACCAGACATTATCAGACGGAGCGTGCAGGATGGATGAAAAAGTATACTTTCGCCTCAGCTATGAAACGATGACCGCCGACACGGAAGACTTCATTAACGGGTGTCTCGAACGAGCCGGCCGCGCAGACTGCAATGACCCCGATGCGGAGATTGCCTGGGCACGCAGCGCGATCGAACTCTGGTACCACCTGGCGATGGCGGGCCGTGCCCCGGAAGACGTCGCCGACAGGGACCATCTGCGCCTCACCGGAATGCTCCTGCGCGCTCCCACAGCAGAACAACGTTCATGGCAGCAGTAACAACCTCCCGCAGGCCGTCGCCGCTGCAGCGACGGGTACTGATTGTGCTGGCCGCCCTCGATGCGAAACGTCCGGGGCCGGTGGCGACGCGGGATATCGAGCGGGTGCTGGAGCAGGGCGGGGACGCCCCGGTGTACGGACCGAACCTGCGCGCCTCCTGCCGGCGCATGGAAGCCGCGGGCTGGCTGCGCACCCTGCGCGCGCCGAACCTGCAGCTGGCCGTCGAGCTGACGGAGGCCGGTCGCGGCATTGCAGAACCGCTCTTCCAGGCAGAACGCGAGGCTGAAACGGCACGACAACGACTGACCGACGTCCGGCGTCTGCCGTTACGCCAGACGGCTGCCGGTGACGCGGTGGAGCTGCAGCTGGATGACGGCCATTACACCATCAGGGAAGCGGCCTACGTGATCCGTCTGGACGGTACCACCTGCCTGCAGCTGACGGATGCCGGCGGCATACGCCGGATAAAAGAGGGCGATCCCCTGCAGGTGGCCAGCTGGTATCAGGCCTGTTTTGATGCAGGCCTGCCGGTCATCGTTCAGGTGAATGAGAGCCGGGACTGATCGCCACCACACAAGGAACAGGAGCATAAAATGAAAGTCACTGAACCCGGGCTGAATACGCTGATCGATAACCTGAACACCCTGATTTGCGAGGACAGCCTGCTCACGCGCAAGGAGCGTGAAACGCTGGTACTGGCCGTCGCTGCCATCGGCGCCATGAAAGCGCGCGTCGGCTTGAAAAAAGGCGAAGCGCCGGCCGTTGCCAGACGGGAAAAAAGGGAGAAAAAAGACCGCCAGCCTGATCCGCGTTTTCCGCGAGCCGGTCATCCCTGGCAGGAAGACGAAAAAACCTTACTGAGTGATGCGCTCGATTCGGTACCGGACGAAGAGATTGGCAAGCATCTGTTCTGGCTTTCCGAGAAACTGGGCAGAACGCCTTTCAGTGTTGCTTTCCAGATCGCGGCAATCAGGGAGCTGCAGGACGGCTGGGAGGAGCAGTTCAGGGAGATTTCGGATATAATTCGCTTGTCCGGCCTGAGCATAGACTGGCCCCATGAATCTCCAGACAGTTGGTATCACTTAAATTAGTGATAGTCTTAATACTAGTTTTAGACTAGTCGTTGGAGTCCGAATGATTGATGTTCTAGGTCCAGAGAAGCGCAGACGGCGCAGCGTTCAGGAAAAAATCGCCATTGTTCAGCAGAGCTTTGAGCCCGGAATGACCGTGTCGCTGGTCGCCCGTCAGCATGGCGTTGCTGCCAGTCAGCTGTTCCTGTGGCGTAAGCAATATCAGGAAGGCAGTCTCACTGCGGTTGCCGCGGGTGAACAGGTTGTACCCGCGTCGGAGCTGGCATCTGCAATGAAGCAAATTAAAGAGTTACAGCGCCTGCTGGGCAAAAAAACCATGGAAAACGAGCTGCTGAAAGAAGCCGTTGAATATGGCCGACAAAAAAAGTGGATAGCGCACGTGCCCTTGTTGCCGGAGGATGGCGAATAAGCCTTGTCAGTCGTTGCCTCCGGGTCTCACGTGCGCAACTGCATGCCATGGCCCGTCGGTCGAAGGGCTGGCAGGATCGTCGGTGCAAGCGCAAGCCTGATGATACTGAAGCGCTGGCTCGTATCCATACCGTTATCGACGATCTGCCCACCTATGGTTATCGTCGTGTATGGGCACTGCTGCGCAGACAATCAGAAACTGACGACATGGCGGTGATCAATGCCAAACGCGTATACCGCATCATGCGTCAGAATGCGCTGCTGCTTGAGCGTAAACCGGCAATACCGCCCTCGAAGCGGGCGCATAGAGGGAAAGTGGCCGTTGGAGAAAGTAACCAGCGGTGGTGCTCCGACGGCTTCGAGTTCAGCTGTGATAACGGTGAAAAACTGCGGGTCACGTTCGCGCTGGACTGTTGCGATCGCGAGGCACTTCACTGGGCGGCAAGTACCGGTGGATATGACAGTGAAACCGTGCAGGACGTCATGCTGGGTGCAGTAGAGCGTCGCTTCGGTAACAGGCTGCCGACATCCCCCGTTGAGTGGCTGACAGACAACGGTTCAGCCTACCGTTCTCATCAGACGCGTCAGTTCGCCAGAATGGTAGGACTGGAGCCAAAACATACGGCGGTACGTAGTCCAGAAAGCAACGGAATGGCGGAGAGCTTCGTGAAAACGATGAAGCGCGACTACATCAGCATCATGCCAAAACCTGACG
Organism: Klebsiella sp. WP4-W18-ESBL-05; assembly: GCF_014169075.1. Lineage (NCBI taxonomy): Bacteria > Pseudomonadati > Pseudomonadota > Gammaproteobacteria > Enterobacterales > Enterobacteriaceae > Klebsiella > Klebsiella sp. WP4-W18-ESBL-05. The sequence goes on from NZ_AP022058.1 coordinate 126,091, forward strand.
GGTTAACAGCGGCAAAGAACCTTGCGGAGGCCTTCGAACATTACAACGAATGGCATCCGCACAGTGCACTGGGATATCGTTCGCCACGGGAATATCTGCGGCGGCGAACCAGTAATGGGTTAAGCGATAAAAAGTGTCTGGAAATATAGGGGCCAATCCAGAGCATCAGTGATTATCTGAAGCAGAACGGCACGGGCCATAACGCCTGAAGAAATTTGCGTTACAGAAAAATTATATAACTGAGGGGCAGTGATGAAAACAGCGATATGGGTGGTGGTGTATTTCACGATGTGTTTTCTGCTTTTCACAGGATGGATGTTCGCCTTCGCGCAGTATGCGCCCTATAACGGGCAGGAGCACGCGTTCTCTCTGACGTATCTGCTTAATTTATTTTTTCTTCACGTTGTGATGGTACCTTACTACGAGTTCTTTCAGACTGAACCATACAGCAATGCATTAATGAGTCTGGCAGATGAATCCGGTCAGATGATACGTTTTCATCACGTGGTACCTGTTCTCCGGATATATAGCCTGTCCGCACTCTTAACTTTTGTGGGTTACATCATATATGCAAAATGGTTCACTCATAACCGGCTGAAAGAAAAGCATCTTCCAGAATGATATTACCGGGACACCTCAGGATATAAAAAACCAATGACGAAACAGGAATGGATTTTTCGACTACGGCGCTGTACATCAAAGGAAACCCTGGAAAGGATAATAGAAAAAAATAAATATTCTCTGTCAGATGATGAGCTTGAGCATTTCAATGCCGCGGTTGATCACCGGCTGGCGGAAATGGCAATGGGGAAGTTTTATGATAAAATACCTGCAGGCGTCTGGAAATATGTTAAATAATACAGCCAGCATCAGTCTGTTCGCAGTTATCTCACCTGGAGCGCAATCATGAATATGATATTTGAACTGATTGGATTGTTACTGGTAGTCGGATGCGCATTCTTCACCACTTTTTTCTTAGCCGCTGTAGCAGGCACTATGGTAGTTATTCTTGCTGGAAGCCATCGGAATGGCCGTCATCCCCTTCTTTGTAAACAAGGTGGGAGCGAAAAAAGCGCTGATTGCAGGAGGCATGATCATGATCTGTCGCATTCTGGTGTCAGCAACCTCAGAAAGCCCTTACATCATCTCGCTGATTAAGCTATTTCATGCGATTGAAGTACCGCTGTTTGTGATCTCGGTATTCAAATACAGCGTGTCCAACTTTGATTCTCGCTTATCTTCCACCATCTTTCTTGTAGGATTTCAGATCGCCAGCTCGCTGGGTATCGTGTTGTTATCGATCCCGGTGGGGATGTTGTTTGATGCGTTTGGCTACCATTTTGTATTCTATCTGTTCTCCGCCATCGTCTCGGTGATTCTGCTGTTTGGCGTGGTCTTCCTGAGCAATGGACGTAATACAGGCCCACGCAGTGGTGTGGTGCAAAACGAAACCTTATAATATTCGCGAGGCAATGTCGCCGCTGACATTGCCTTTTTCTTTGTCGTTTATCGATGGATAGTGTATCAGGAAAAATCCATATCTCATTGAAGATGCAAATTTTTCCTGACAAAGCTGTCAATGATGAGGCTTTTACAACGGTATATTTCACTTATTTTTGTGGCATTCAGTTTATGCAAAATAATATTGACATAAGACTGAACCGTTTTTATGGAGATTAGCAGGCGGCGGGAAATTTCCACCAGCGAGTAGCCATTTAAAATCAGATGGATGATATGCGCTTCTCTTTTGGTAAACGCCAACTTTTCCCTCTTCAGATGAATCCGCATTTTTTTAAAAACCTGCCTTATCATGAGATATTCATTACCTGTTAATTAGGTATCAATGAATACCGCTTCGCGATCTGCCCCCCTCATTCCTGACCGCGGTTTTAATAAAAAGATGATATTGACTGGTGAAATGTGCAGGTGTTTGAGACGCCCGGCATCGCAGGTTTTCAGCTCTGACTCCACAATCACCACATCGCTGTTGCTGAAAGCAATTTCGGTGATCCGGGAAAATAAAACCCTGTTGACGGAGAGGCTGTTGTCGCTAAACATACATTTCAGACCTTCAAGCATGAAATTATTATTGGTAACAACATAGATATTCATAGAGTCCCCGCAGCAATAACCTTTTGCGAATCGTACCGTTCCTTACGTTCTGACAAAGTGACGCCTGGACTGGTGTCGGCGTAGAAGTGAATTTCATCGCCGGTTAACTGTGACGTACCCCGGCTCCCCGGAGTACGTCAGTTGCTCTAATGGTGCGCTGCTAGCACGCTATTTACGATTTCCACCGCTTCTTTCTCGATCTGCTTACGATGTGCTTCACCGAGGAAGCTCTCGCAGTAGATCTTGTAAGCGTCTTCCGTACCTGACGGACGTGCGGCGAACCAGCCGTTGTCGGTCATCACTTTCAGACCACCAATCGATGCGCCGTTGCCCGGCGCGGCGGTCAGACGTGCGGTGATCGGGTCGCCGGCCAGCTGGCTGGCGCTGACCATTTCCGGCGACAGCTTCGACAGCGCCGCTTTCTGTGCGGAAGTGGCCGAAGCCTGCAGACGGTTATAGCTTGGCGCGCCGAAGCGGGCGGCCAGCTCGTCGTAGTGCTCCTGCGGGTTTTTACCGGTGACGGCGGTGATTTCTGCCGCCAGCAGGCACATGATGATCCCGTCTTTGTCGGTCGACCACGGGGTTCCGTCAAAACGCAGGAACGAGGCGCCCGCGCTCTCTTCGCCGCCGAAGCCGAAGCTGCCGTCGAACAGACCGTCAACAAACCATTTAAAGCCCACCGGCACTTCCACCAGCTTACGGCCGAGGTTGTTCACCACGCGATCGATCATCGCCGAGGAGACCAGCGTCTTACCGACGGCGACATCCTGGCCCCACTGCGGACGATGCCGGAACAGGTAGTTAATCGCCACCGCCAGATAGTGGTTCGGGTTCATCAGACCTGCCGGCGTGACGATGCCGTGACGGTCATAATCCGGATCGTTAGCGAACGCCAGATCGAACTTATCGCGCAGCGCCAGCAGCCCTGCCATCGCGCACTCCGAAGAGCAGTCCATGCGAATGGCGCCGTCTTTATCAAGGTGCATAAAGCGGAAGGTTTGATCGACGTGATCGTTGACGATGGTCAGATCGAGCTTGTAGTGCCCGGCGATACGCTTCCAGTATTCGATACCGGACCCGCCCAGCGGATCGACCCCGAGCCTGAGGCCGGCTTTCTGAATCGCCGCCATGTCGACGATATCCGCCAGTCCTTCAATAAACGGCTGCACCAGATCCTGCTCTTTGACATGACCGGATGCCAGTGCCGCGTCGAGGGAGAGGCGCCTGACGCCCTGCAGACCCGAGGCCAGCAGTTCGTTAGCGCGATTCTCGACCACTTTGGTGACGTTGGTATCCGCCGGGCCGCCGTTCGGCGGGTTGTACTTGATACCGCCATCTTCCGGCGGGTTATGCGACGGCGTAATCACGATGCCGTCCGCCAGCGGACCGCCTTTTTTGTTGTGCACCAGGATGGCATTGGAAATGGCCGGCGTCGGGGTAAAACCGTTGTTTTCCTGCACGATAACATCAACGCCGTTGGCTGCCAGCACTTCAAGAACCGAAATAAAGGCCGGTTCGGAGAGCGCGTGGGTATCTTTACCTACGTAGCAGGGACCGGTAATCCCGTTCTTCGCGCGGTCTTCCGCAATCGCCTGAGCGATCGCCAGAATATGCTGCTCATTGAAGTTATGGCGCCCTGCGCTGCCACGATGGCCAGAGGTGCCAAACTTCACCGCATGCTCCGCGTTGCCCGCTTCCGGCTTCAGTACGTAGTACTGCGCGGTCAGCTGAGCGACGTTAATCAAATCACTTTGTTGCGCAGGCTCCCCTGCGCGTTTACTGTCCGTCATTTTTCTCTCCTGTCATATCCGTCAGGCTTATTAATGTGTTCCTGCTGGGTCGCTCACCGATGGTGCCCCCTTTCCCCCGGCGCTCCCGGGGGCGTGAATGTGGCCTAGAGCTGCGTTTTGTCGATATACCAGATCTTTTGCGCATACTCCCGCACCGTACGGTCCGATGAGAAATAGCCCATGTTGGTAATGTTGTGCATTGTTTTGGCAGTCCACTCTTCCGGGGTTCGGTAGAGCGCATCCACCCTGTCCTGACAGTCAACATAGCTGCGGTAATCGGCCAGAACCTGATAGTGGTCGCCAAAGTTAATCAGCGAATCCAGCAGACCGCGATAGCGGTCCGGCTCCTGTGGGCTGAACACCCCGGTCCCCATCTGGGTCAGCGCCTGGCGCAACTCTTCATCATGGTCGTAGTAATCATGCGGCTGGTAGCCGTTGCTGCGCAGCGCCTCAACCTGTTCGGCGGTATTACCGAAGATAAAGATATTCTCCTCCCCCACGTGCTCCAGCATTTCAACGTTGGCGCCGTCCAGCGTGCCAATGGTCAGCGCGCCGTTGAGGGCGAATTTCATGTTACTGGTCCCGGAGGCTTCGGTCCCTGCCAGCGAAATCTGCTCAGAAAGATCCGCGGCCGGAATGATGGTCTGCGCCAGACTGACGCTGTAGTTGGGAATGAACACCACCTTTAACTTGTCGCCGATCTGCGGATCGCTGTTGATGACTTTGGCTACATCGTTAATCAGATGGATTATCTGTTTTGCCGTGTGGTAAGCGGATGCGGCTTTGCCGGCGAAAATCACCACTCGCGGCACCCAGTCGGCCTGCGGGTCAGCCTTGATACGGTTATAGCGGGTGATCACGTGCAGCACATTCATCAGCTGGCGTTTGTATTCGTGAATGCGCTTAATTTGCACATCAAACAGCGCCTTCGGATTAACCACCACCCCCAGCTGGCGGGCAATATAATCGGCCAGCCGCTGTTTATTCGCCAGTTTGGCTTCGCTGACGGCCTGGTTAACCAGCGGATAATCCTGATATTCCCCCAGTTCACTCAGCTGACTTAAATCTGTGCACCAGGTCTGGCCAATATAACGGTCCAGAACCCCGGAAAGGGACGGATTAGCGGCCGCCAGCCAGCGGCGCGGCGTGACACCGTTGGTGACGTTGGTGAAGCGTCGCGGAAAGATTTTGGCGAAATCGGCAAACAGCGACTCCACCATCAGCCGGGAGTGCAGTTCCGACACGCCGTTAACCTTGTGACTGACCACTACCGCCAGCCAGGCCATCCGCACGCGGCGACCATTGGACTCATCAATAATCGAGGTCCGGCTCAGCAACGCCATATCATCGGGATAGTGCTCCTGCATCGTTTTCAGAAAATAGTCATTAATCTCGAAGATAATCTGCAAATGGCGCGGCAGGATTTTCCCCAGCATATCGACAGGCCAGGTCTCCAGCGCTTCGCTCATCAGGGTATGGTTGGTGTAGGAGAAGACCCGACAGGTCACCTCAAACGCGTCATCCCAGCTGAAGCGGTGTTCGTCAATCAGCAGACGCATCAGCTCCGGGATCGACAGCACCGGATGGGTGTCATTGAGGTGGATAGCAATTTTATCCGCCAGGTTGTCATAGGTTTGATACAGCTGGTAATGACGGGTGAGGATGTCCTGTACCGTCGCCGAAACAAGGAAATACTCCTGACGCAGGCGCAGTTCACGCCCGGAATAGGTCGAGTCGTCCGGGTAAAGCACGCGGGAAACGTTCTCAGAGTGGTTCTTATCCTCCACGGCGGCGAAATAGTCCCCCTGGTTAAATTTACCGAGATTAATTTCACTGCTGGCCTGGGCACTCCACAAACGCAGGGTGTTGGTGGCATCGGTGTCATAACCCGGGATAATCTGATCGTAGGCCACGGCAATAATTTCTTCGGTTTCCAGCCAGCGTGAGTTTTTGCCCTCATGTTGAACACGTCCGCCAAAGCGCACGGTATAGCGGGTTTTATGGCGCTCGAATTCCCACGGGTTACCGTACTCCAGCCAGTAGTCCGGTGACTCCATCTGCCGGCCGTCGATGATGTTTTGCTTGAACATACCGTAGTCGTAGCGGATACCATAGCCGCGGCCTGGCAGCCCCAGTGTGGCCAGGGAATCGAGAAAACAGGCCGCCAGACGACCGAGACCGCCGTTGCCCAGCCCCGGATCGTTCTCCTCATCAATCAGCTCTTCCAGATCCAGCCCCATCCCTGCCAGAGCCGTTTTCACATCCTCATAGATGCCCAGCGACAGTAAGGCATTAGAGAGGGTTCGGCCGATGAGAAACTCCATCGACAGATAATAAACCTGCCGGGCCTGCTGCGAGATCCGCGCCCGATGCGCCCGCAGCCAACGTTCTACCAGCCGATCGCGAACGGCGAACAGCGTGGCGTTGAGCCATTCATGTTTATTGGCAAGTGAGGGATCTTTACCAAGAATAAACATGAGCTTATAAGCGATAGCATGCTGTAGCGCTTCTTCATTCAGACTGGGTGAAATATAACTTAAGCGTGGTTCCATTTTTCTTATCCGTAGCAATTAAATAATACGCTGATACAACTGGTGGAAAGACTTAGCGGCAATTTGCCAGCTAAAATCCATGCTCATTGCCTGACGTTGCACGTACCGCCACAGCGATGGACGGGACCACAGGACAAAGGCCCGGTGGATGGCATGTAATAGTGATTCAGTCTCGCTGTCGGTAAACACAAATCCGCTCGCGATCCCGTCAGCAAGGTTTTCGAGCGAACAGTCGGCGACGGTATCCGCCAGTCCGCCGGTGCGACGAACCAGCGGCAATGTGCCGTAGCGAAGGCCATAGAGCTGGGTCAGACCGCAGGGTTCAAAACGGCTGGGCACCAGGATGACGTCGGCGCCGCCAATCATCTGATGCGACAGCGCCTCGTCGTAACCGATCCGGATACTCACCTGCCCGGAGTATTGCGCCGCAGCGGCAAGAAAACGGGCCTGCAAATCCGGGTCGCCGGATCCCAGTAGCGCCAGCTGCCCTCCCTGCGCAATGATTCCCGGCAGTGCGCCAAGGAGCAGATCCAGCCCCTTCTGGCTGGTGAGCCGGCTCACGACGGTGAACAACAGCGCCCGGCCGTCCTCCTTCAGCCCCAGCGTCGTCTGCAGCTGCTGCTTGTTCTTCGCTTTCTCAGCCAGCGAGTTCCGGTCGTAAGGCGCAGCCAGCAGCGGATCGCGGCGCGGATCCCAGATGCTTTCGTCGACGCCGTTAAGGATCCCCGACAGTCGCCCTTCCCGCTGACGTTGCCGCAGCAACTCTTCCAGACCGAACGCGTACTGCGGTTCGGTAATTTCACGGGCATACGTCGGGCTGACGGTGGTGATATGGTCAGCGAAATAGAGGCCCGCCTTAAGGAAGGAGATCTGTCCTTTAAACTCCACCCCATGCATCTGGAAGAATGACCACGGTAAAGCGATCTCCGCCATATGCCGGGCGAGGAACAAGCCCTGATAGGCAATGTTGTGCACCGTAAACACTGACCTGGCGGGGTTGCCGCGGGCGGCCAGATAAGCCGGCGTGAGGCCCGCATGCCAGTCATGGGCGTGGACGATTTCAGGCCGCCAGAACGGATCCAGACCGCCAGCAAGCTCAGCCGCGACCCAACTCAACAGCGCGAAACGCAGGACGTTATCGGGATAATCCTGCATCTGCGGGTCATGATAAGGATTACCCGGTCGGTCATAGAGATGCGGGGCATCAATCAGATAGATGCCCACGCCGTTAAAGTCGCCAAACAACAGCGTCATCGGCCCGGCGAAGGTCTCCCTGCTGGCCACCACCTGCGGTTCCCCTACTCCGTCGCGGATCGCGGGAAACCCCGGCAGCAGCACGCGGGTATCCACGCCCTCGGCTATTTGCGCCGCCGGGAGAGCACCGGTCACATCAGCCAGCCCCCCCGTTTTCAACAGAGGGAACATCTCCGCTCCTACATGTAAAACTCGCATGGATGCTCCTTAATTATTCAGGCATGAAGGCGACGCGATGCCAATGACGGCAATCACAGCTGCGGCAGCTTTTATTTCCGCCAACGGCTTCATAGTTCAAGTCGGTTCAGCATTTCTTTGGTAACCAGAACGATGCCTTCTTCCGAACGATAAAAGCGTCGCGCATCCTCAACGGCATTTTCGCCAATCACCGTCCCCTCCGGAATAACGCATCCCCGGTCGATCACGCAGCGTCTTATCCTGCAGGAGCGACCGACCCAGACGCCCGGTAATAAAACCGACGAATCAATATTACAGAACGAGTTAATCCGAACTCTGGAAAATAGAACCGACTGCACCACCACCGAGCCAGAAATAATACAGCCGCCGGAGACCAGAGAATTCATGGTCATGCCATGACTGCCGGAACGGTCCTGAACAAATTTGGCGCTGGGCAGCGATTCGACATAGGTACGGATAGGCCAGTTACGGTCATAAACGTCCAGCTCTGGCACTACTGAGGCTAAATCCAGATTCGCTTTCCAGTACGCCTCCAGGGTTCCGACATCGCGCCAGTATGGCTCGGCATTATTATCCGACTGAACGCAGGAGCGCGGGAACGGATGCGCATACGCTTCACCTGCCGCCGTTATCCTGGGAATAATATCTTTGCCAAAATCATGGGTGGAGCCTTCATCCCGATCGTCTTCTGCCAGCAGCTGGTAGAGATATTCCGCATCAAACACATAAATGCCCATACTGGCAAGCGAGCGGGTTTCATCGCCAGGCATGGTGGGTGGATTAGCCGGTTTTTCAACAAATTCAATGATTTTTTCATTCTCATCCACGGCCATGACGCCAAACGCGTTTGCCTCTTCAACCGGGACCGGCATGCAGGCCACGGTGCAGCGCGCCCCTTTTTCAACGTGATCAAGCAGCATCCGCGAATAATCTTGTTTATAGATATGGTCCCCGGCCAGAATAACGACATATTCCGCATCATAGCGGCGGATAATATCCAGGTTCTGGGTCACAGCATCCGCCGTCCCCCGATACCAGTTCTCCCCATGCACCCGCTGCTGTGCCGGTAATAAATCCACGAACTCATTCATTTCTTCGTTAAAGAATGCCCAACCGCGTTGAATATGCTGCACCAGTGAATGCGACTGATATTGTGTAATAACCCCAATACGTCTTATTCCTGAGTTAATACAATTTGATAAGGCAAAATCAATAATTCTGAATTTACCGCCGAAATGCACCGCAGGTTTTGCGCGAATAGTGGTCAGGTCTTTTAATCGTGTGCCACGTCCGCCGGCGAGGATCAGGGCCACGGATTTAAGCGGTAACTGGCGCGACAGCATTAAGTTGTCAGTATATTCAAGTTTACTCATAATAATGTCCTGCCATTAAATAAAAGCCATAAAAGAAAATAATGAAGAAAAAGCCTCACTCTTCTGCAAAATAATTCAGAAGTGATCACCTCCGGTAATAAGTCAGCTGCAATAAATCAGCTGCGCGTTTTATTGCCCTGCAGATTCCCGTACCAGCCAGATTGTCGCCAGCGGCGGCAGAGTCACCGACAGCGAATGCTCCCGACCGTGGCTGGCGATCGCCTCGCTTGCCACGCAGCCGCCGTTGCCGGTGTTGCTCCCGTGGTAGTGCATCGAGTCGGTGTTCAGCTCTTCACGCCAGCGCCCCGGCTGGTTAATCCCGAAGCGATAGCCGTGACGCGGTACTGGCGTGAAGTTGCTCGCCACGATTATCTCGTTCCCGGCTTTATCGCGACGGACAAAGATAAACACCGACCGTTCGTGGTCATCCACAACAAGCCATTCAAAGCCGTAGGGGTCAAAATCCAGTTCGTGCAGTGCCTTATGGTGGCGATAGGTATGGTTCAGATCGCGCACCAGACGCTGCACCCCGTGATGCCAGTTGTCGCCCCCTTCCAGCAGATGCCAGTCGAGGCTGGCGTCGTGGTTCCACTCCCGCCCCTGGGCAAACTCGTTGCCCATAAACAGCAGCTTTTTACCGGGGAAGGCAAACAGCCAGCCGTAGTAGGCGCGCAGGTTGGCGAACTTCTGCCAGGCATCGCCAGGCATCCGGTCAAGAATCGATTTTTTGCCGTGAACCACTTCATCGTGTGACAGCGGCAACACGAAGTTTTCGGTGTAGTTGTAGAGTATCCCGAAGGTCATCTTGTCGTGATGATGCCGACGATGGACCGGGTCGAGTTGCATATAGTCGAGGGTGTCGTGCATCCAGCCGAGGTTCCATTTGAACCAGAAGCCGAGGCCGCCCGTCGACGCAGGGCGCGAGACACCGGCAAAATCGGTGGACTCCTCCGCCATCGTCACTGCCCCCGGCGTCTGCTCGCCCAGCACCCGGTTGGTATTGCGCAGGAACTCGATCGCTTCGAGATTTTCCCGGCCGCCGTACTCGTTGGGCACCCACTCACCCTGCTTGCGGCTGTAGTCGCGGTAGATCATCGACGCCACCGCATCCACCCGCAGCGCATCGATGCCGAAGCGCTCGATCCAGTACAGCGCGTTACCCACCAGGAAGTTACTGACTTCACGGCGGCCGTAGTTATAGATCAGCGTGTTCCAGTCCTGGTGATAGCCTTCGCGCGGGTCGCTGTGTTCATACAGCGCGGTGCCGTCAAACAACGCCAGGGCGAAGTCATCGGCCGGGAAGTGGCCCGGCACCCAGTCGAGGATCACGTTCAGGCCCGCGGCGTGCGCGGCGTGGAGGAAGTAGCGGAAATCTTCCCGGGTACCAAAGCGACGGGTCGGCGCGTACAGCCCGGTGGGCTGATAGCCCCAGCTGCCGTCGAACGGATGTTCGTTAACCGGCAGCAGCTCGAGATGGGTGAAGCCCATCCACTTCACGTAGGGCACCAGCCGATCGGCCAGTTCGCGGTAGCTCAGCCAGAAATGGTTATCGGTATGACGACGCCAGGAGCCGAGGTGGACTTCATAAATCGAAATCGGTGCATCAAACTGGTTGGCCTGCTTACGGGCCGGCGGTTGCTCAACTTTCTCCGGCAGGCCGCAGATCAGCGAGGCGGTTTCCGGGCGCATCTGCGCTTCAAAAGCATAAGGGTCGGATTTCACCCGCAGGTGCCCGTGGGCGTCAATCAGCTCGAACTTATACAGCTGGCCGTTGTGCGCGCCGGGAACAAACAGCTCCCAGATGCCAGACTCTTTGCGCAGGCGCATCGGGTGGCGACGGCCATCCCAGTAGTTGAACTGACCGACCACCGACACCCGACGGGCGTTCGGCGCCCAGACGGAAAAGCGCGTCCCGGTCACCCCGTCCATGATGTCGGCATGGGCGCCCAGGGTTTCGTAGGGCCGTAGATGGGTTCCTTCGGCGAGCAGCCAGGCATCAAGCTCCTGCAGCAGCGGGCCAAAGCGATAAGGGTCGTCAATCAGGTTTTGCTGGCCGTGCCAGGTGACCGCCAGCTGGTAACGAAAAGCATTTTTTCGCCGCGGCAGAACGCCGCTAAAGAATCCGCGTGAATCGAGGCATTCGAGCTTGCCAGCTTTACGCCCGGTTTTCGGCTCAATCACCCATACCTCGGTGGCATCGGGTAATAATGCGCGCACTTCCAGACCAGCAGCGGTTGAGTGCATGCCAAGCACAGAGAATGGATCGGAACAATGACCTGCGAGCAGTGCTGAAATCGCACTTTTTTCATTATAATCAGACATGTCAGTCACCCTACTATCATCCTGCGGAAAGAATTAAAACGCCTCTTTCTGCTTTATTGATCCGGTAATATTCCGCTGCAATGCTGCGCATCGAAATATCAACACGTTATTCCAGAGCCTTAAGACATGTCGGTCGTCCACAAATATAGAGCGATTAACCTCCTGAAAAGTGAATTAAATGCGCCGTACGCTTTTTGTATTATCTGACTCCAGAATAATTACTCCTGATTTTCTTTCTGTGAGTAAGTACTCATTTCTTTATGAATTGAAAAACTTATTTTTAAGTTATTATCAGAGGGGCAGCACCCTTAATGGCAACACCACTCGAATCTCATACAAAAAAATGAAAACAGGCCATCTTAGTAGAATAAAAAACCTTTTAACCACGCATTCAATAGCATTTATAACTGGTTGATGGGGCGTGCGGATACTCTGGAAACGGCAAGAACTCTATGCTAAATAGCTGCGCGGAATAGTAGATCACTGAAAGGGAACTCAGCCCGGATTGTGCGATCTGATCAATCGCCAAACCAACCAAAATCACCAACCGGACTGAGCGATGCCGATCATAGTACCAATACCCCGTGGCGAACGACGCCTGATGCAGAAAGCTATTCATAAAACGCGTGATAAAAATCATGCCCGCAGACTCACGGCCATGCTGATGCTTCATCGGGGTGAACGGGTCAGCGATGTTGCCAGAACTCTCTGTTGTGCCCGTTCATCCGTTGGTCGCTGGATTAACTGGTTTACGCACTCAGGTATTGAAGGCCTGAAATCCTTACCCGCAGGGCGCTCCCGACGCTGGCCTTTTGAACATATCTGCACCCTGTTACGTGAGCTGATAAAGCATTCTCCCGGCGATTTTGGTTATCAACGTTCACGCTGGAGCACCGAATTACTGGCAATAAAAATCAATGAGATAACCGGTTGCCAGTTACATGCAGGAACCGTTCGCCGCTGGTTGCCATCTGCGGGGCTTGTATGGCGCAGGGCCGCGCCAACTCTGCGTATCCGTGACCCACATAAAGATGAAAAGATGGCGGTAATCCACAAAGCGCTGGATGAATGCAGCGCAGAGCATCCGGTATTTTATGAAGATGAAGTGGATATCCACCTTAATCCTAAAATCGGTGCGGACTGGCAGTTGCGCGGACAGCAGAAACGGGTAGTGACGCCGGGGCAGAACGAAAAATACTATCTGGCCGGCGCACTGCACAGTGGCACGGGTAAAGTCAGCTACGTGGGCGGCAACAGCAAAAGTTCAGCGCTGTTTATCGCTCTGCTGAAGCACCTGAAAGCCACTTACCGGCGGGCGAAAACAATCACGCTGATCGTTGATAACTACATTATCCATAAAAGCCGCGAAACACAGCGCTGGTTGAAAGCAAATCCCAAGTTCAGGGTAATTTACCAGCCGGTTTACTCGCCGTGGGTGAATCATGTGGAACGGCTATGGCAGGCACTTCATGACACGATAACCCGTAATCATCAGTGCCGCTCAATGTGGCAGTTACTGAAAAAGGTCCGCCATTTTATGGAAACCGCCAGCCCATTCCCCGGAGGAAAACATGGTCAGGCAAAAGTGTAGCGGTATTAGGCGCAGCTATTTAGAATTTTTTCGGATTTTTTTGACGGCCTCTCAGTATACTCAGTACTCAGGCAGTTCGCGGAAAGCCCCTTCCTTTTAAGCACGGGATGCAAAGCGGAGCCTCCGACAGGACGCCAGTGAAGGCGATTTGGCTCTTCAATTTATTATTTGCTCATCACTTCCAACGCAGTAAGGCGGTGGCCAGAGCGCGTCTGATTTCCACACGGGTTTATGCCATTCGGGTCGTGTCATTTGATCTTGCGACGGCTAACCCCCTTTCAAGCTGTTAGCTTGCTGATAGCCGCTTTGGGAGGAGTTAATCAGCAGATGCGCGTGATCTCGCTCGTCGTCCATTTCAACCAGCTCAACATCAAAATCAGCGCCCACACTGGCAAAGTATTTGCATAGCTTTTCGATGGCATCCAGATTAAATATATTCCGTCGATATTGGGTAACAAACCGCGCGGTCGGGAATGTAAAGAATCAGGGAGCAGTATGGCGTTTTTTTTGCACTGGGATTATGCGCTTTGTTTTTTGGGTATACGGATTTAATGGTTGATGGGGCACCTTCACCCCATCAATCTGATACCACCCTCAGATGGTTGATAGATCGACTCCGTAGTTGAGTTCCTCTGCGAAGTCCGGCAGTCCGTAACCGATGGTTTTCTTGTAGAAAGGAGAGACCTTCGCAGTCGGTGCCTTCTTCTTGTGCTTCGTGGTGTAGAGCATTCGTGCCCGCATCACCTCGAAGGAGTAACCGCGCCCTTCACGGTTCTTGTCCTTGGCCAGTCGGTTGATGGACTCCGTGTAAGCGTTGGTGACGGGCATGTCCGTCTCGAAGTAGGTCATGGTCTCTTCGCGCCAGTTTCCCACTGCCCTGACCAGATCGCTCCAGACTTCCTTTTGGCCCTTCGGGATGGTGGCTATCCACTCGTCCAGGGCGGCTTCTGCCTGGAGCCGTGTGGTGGCGTCCCAGATGCCGTAGAAGCGCTCCTTGTGCTCGTAGGCGGCCAGCAGTTGCGGGAACGCGCCTGTCCAGGTCTCCATGATGAGGCGCTCCCGGTCTGAGACTTCGTGAGCGCGTTTCAGCAGGATTTTCCGGTCTCCCTTGAGAGTCCGGCTCTGGGACGGTTTCAGCTCCTTTCTGAGGCCCTTGCGCACTCTCTCTAGGGCATCGTTGGCCATGCGCACCACATGGAACTTATCGACCACGATACGGGCCTGGGGCAGCACAGCCTTGACCGCTGCCCGGTAGGGGTTCCACATGTCCATGCTGACGATCTCGACCTTCTGCCGGTCTTTCAGCTTCATCAGGTAGTTGGTCACCACGTCCTGGCGGCGGGTGGCCAGCAGGTCGAGCAGGGTTCGCTCCTCAATGTTGGTCAGAATGCAGCGGTAGCGCTTGTTCAGGTATAGCTCGTCAATGCCCAGGATGCGGGGCGTCTCGAAGCGGTGCCAGCGCCCCAGGAACTCGGCGCGGGCGTTGAAGATGTCGCGCACCGTCTTCTCGTCCAGGCCGGTCTGTGCCGCCACAAAGGTGTAGGGGTGGTTGAAGGATTCCTTCTCCACGTACTCATGCAGCCGCAGTGTCATACGGAATCCGTCCACCATCTCCGGTAGCTGGGGCCTGAATGTTGTCTTGCAGGCCCGGCAGGTGTATCGGCGGCGGACCACCCAGAGAGTGACCCGCTTGCCGTGGATGGGCAGATCACGATAGGGAACGTCACGCTTGCCGAACCGTACGAACTCACCCTGCACGCCGCATTCCTCGCAGGCGATGGGATCGGGCACGTCCACCTGGAAGTGCATTTCGTCGTCGGTTGATTTGCAGCCCAGTACTTGGTATTGCGGCAGGTGAAGGATGTTGTCGGGAAGTTCGGTCATGGTGTTGTATAGGCGTAGGTGTCAGTCAGATCCATCCGACTCGGCATTGGTGTTTGCTTTTTTACCCAACAAGCTGCTGGAAACGAAAAGTAAGGCACCGAGGACAATTGCAATATCAGCCAGGTTGAAGGCCGGCCAATGCCAGTCTCGCCAATAGAAATCAAAGGAATCCACAACATAGCCGCGAAAGACCCGGTCAATCAGGTTGCCCATGGCGCCACCGAGGATAAGACTGTAAGCGATGGCTTCTCCTTTATGACGATTTTCAAGGATCAGCTTGATCAGAAAAATCGAGACCACTACCGCGATTCCGATAAAAAAGTAGCGCTGCCAGCCTCCACCATTCGCAAAAAGACTGAATGCGGCACCGGTGTTCCATAGGTGCACCCAGTTAAAGAACGGGGTCACCGAAACATACTCGCCATAGGCCATTGATTGCTGCACCAGCCACTTTACAGCCTGATCAGACGCTGCCAGCAGGCCCGATATGGACAATAGGGCATACGGCGAGAGCTTTTTGCCAATAATGAGCATTATTTAACCCTTCAACGCCAAAATGCGTCTGGCACCGTTAAGTACAATGCCCCCCGCGATGGTGCCGATAATCAGATCCGGATAATTGGAACCGGTCCACGCGACCAGGGCGCCGGCGGTGATGACCCCCAGGTTGATCACCACGTCGTTGGCCGAGAATATCCAGCTTGCCTTCATGTGCGCCCCGCCTTCCCGATGTTTGGATATGAGCAGCAGACAACTGGTATTGGCAATCAATGCGACGAATGCGATAGCCATCATCACCAGCGATTCAGGCTCACTACCGAATACAAAGCGTCTCACCACCTCTACGAGCACGCCCACAGCCAAGATCAGTTGCAGTACACCAGCAAGATGCGCGGCACGTACCTGCATTTTCACGCTATGTCCAACCGCATAAAGGGCAAGCCCGTACACCGCCGCATCGGCAAAATTGTCCAGGGATTCTCCAATCAGGCCGGTGGACCGGGCGATCAGACCGGCAGTCATTTCCACCACGAACAGAAGTGCATTGATGCCGAGCAACCAGCGCAGGGTCCCGGATTCTTGCTTAGCAGAAGCTGCCGAAAACTCGGCGGCCTTGATGGTCTCCGGATTTGCAGCGACGGTTTCCTGAAGCGAGGCGCCTAGCCCCAAGGTCTTCAGTTTCGAGGTGACGGGCTCGACCTCGCCGTCATGCACGACCTTCAGCCGGCGGTTCGACAAGTCGAAGGACAGCGCCCGAATCTCCTCAAAGCCGTTCAGGGCTAGGCGAATCATTCGTTCTTCTGATGGACAGTCCATCTTCGGCACGGCATAAACACTGACCCATCTCCCTGGCGCCTCGGAGGAGGCCTGTATATCGGTATCCGCTGCGGACGTTGCATCACCGCCACAGGCGCCACCACAGGATTTGCTCATGATACGACTCCACTTGAACAATGTTGTGGTACCATTTAAAACTATAAAGCTACTATAAGGTCAATAGAGTAAAGAATCCGTTGGGGAGGAGGCTGATGCGCATTGGTCAGTTGGCGCAGTTGGTAGGGGTCGAAACACAGACGATCCGCTTCTATGAACAGCAGGGCTTGTTGCCGCCGCCTGATCGGCAGGACAACGGTTACCGTGTCTATACCGAGAAGCATGGTGAGGGGCTGGCCTTCATCCGTCGCTGCAGAATCCTGGGCCTGTCACTGGCTGAGATTCACGAACTACAGAGCTATCAGGACGACCCTCATCAGCCTTGTACCGCCGTCAACGCCTTGCTCGATGATCACATCTCTCATGTGCGGTCGCAGATAACCGCTCTGCAAGCGCTTGAGAAACAACTCGTTTCACTGAGAGCGAGTTGCAACGATGACCGGGAAGTTGAGGCGTGTGGGGTTCTTGCTGGAATTAGCGAAGGAAACATGCACCAGCAGTAGGTGAAGCATCAACCAGATAATCCGATGAGATGCCGGTCTGTCTCACTCTCATGCAAAGGTAAGATCAACCATTTAATCCGCTTACCCAGCAAACAAACTGGCAGCCGCATGGCTACCAAGGGTTCGGGTTCTTCATCCATGGCCTGTGGAGCGGTTCACCGCCAGACACCCGAGGCAGGAGCCCGGTGCGTAAATCGCGCACGCCGGGATCTGTGCGGGGGGTATCCGGTAACGGGTATCCCTACCGCGACATGATTTTGTGTGATTTGCACATTTATCATATTACATACCCGTTTCCCGCCGTGCAGATCCGAAAATTACAATTTCCGGATCTCAGGTGGAATACAGCAGGATCTGTGCTGATAATGCAACATTAAGTATAGATTTTTAATATAATTGCATTATTGCTTAATTTGCATCAATAACTTAAACGATTTACATAATTATCAATAAAAGAGTGAGGTTCTTATTTCCCGTGTAAATTATATGCCCTTGTAGAGAGCGAGGCGGTTTTGAACTTGCGGTAATAAGAATAAAATGTACCGACTCTTCCGGGGTACTGAGGTGTTCAGGTTTACGGCAGAGCCCTGCGCGTTTTGTATGAAAAAATTAAAGGACTGAACATGGCGACCACAGTAATAGCTGCCTTTAACGAATTTATGAAAGATACCGTGAATCTCGAAAAGGCAGACACCGATGACGCGCGTGCAAGTCGCGACTGGCTAATCGGTAAGATTAATGATTTTGAAAACGACGAGGTTTTTCCGGTGAGTTATCCCGGGATCCACATTGCTTTCGGTTCATTCGCAAGAAGAACCAAAATTCGTCCGCTTGATGATATCGATCTGATGTTTGGCTTAACCGGGCAAGGTGCCACCTATACCATCCTGAGTGACCGGGTAACTGTAACCTCCTCCGGAGAGGGTTCACGTCTGCACCGTTACCGCCATTCCGGGGCAGACACCGTCTGCTCCGTCAGAATTCTGAATGCCTTTAAAAGCCGTCTGCAGGATGTTGCCCAGTATGCCCAGGCTGATATCAGGCGTAACCAGGAAGCCGTCACGCTTAAGCTGGTCAGCAAGGACTGGAATTTTGACATCGTACCCTGCTTTATTACGAGCGAAGATGCCTTTGGACGGACTTACTATCTGATCCCCGACGGCAACGGCCACTGGAAGTTTACCGACCCCCGCAAAGACAGGGACAGAGTCACAACTATCAATGTGCAGAATGACGGCAATGTGCTCAATGTCATCAGAGCAGTTAAATACTGGCAGCGGCGACCGACGATGCCTTCCATGAGTTCCTACCTGCTGGAGACGCTGATTCTGGACTATTACGCCGTCAGGACATCCTGCTTATCGTTTGTCGATATGGAGCTGGAATCGCTTTTCCGCCATCTTGGTCTTTTCGTACAGTACTCCGTCAACGATCCCAAAGGCATACAGGGGGATATCAACTCTCTTTCAGCCGAGGCTCGTAAGGCGATATCGGACAGATGTTATCTCGATGCGCAGAAGGCATCGGAGGCGAGACGGTTTGAAGATAATAAAGAGTATGAAAAATCCATCAATAAATGGCGCGACGTGTTCGGGCCGTCCTTTCCTGTTTACGGGTGAACCATGAATGCCATTTACACGAACCAGTCGACCAGAGAAAACCTGGATTTACTGTATGCGCAGGCCCGTGTCTACGACAGGGTAAAAAACTGGAACAGGCTGAATTTTCTCTTCAGCATCATCGTGCCGCTCCTGCTTTCGCTCGTTACCGTATACAACCGGAGCCGGGGATTTGTCGATTCAGAGCTGTTGTCTTCACTGTTGGGGTTGTATGGACTTCTGGTACTTACCTTTAACATTGCCATCAGTGGACACATCTCAGCACTGCGCAGGAAGGCTGCCTCAATCCAGGAAATGTACGACTGCCGGGTACTTGGCATCCGTCGCAATGAACTGAAGGTGGAGGAGATCCCACGGGATGACATCATACGGGCAGCGGCATATTTCAGAGACAGTCCGGAAAAAGCACGAAAGCGATTTGGTGAAGAGGGATGGTACGTCAATAAGGTGTATGACGCGCCGCAGGCCGTAATGGCGCTCCTGTGCCACGGAAAAAACCTCGGCTGGGACAAATCGCTAAGGGAGGTGCTGCACGTGTTTTATCTTTCAGCATTCATTGTCTCGCCTGTCGCGATGCTTGTTTACGGCATCGCCATGAAATCTGGGCTGAATGAGATCCTTTTCTATGTAGTGTTCACATTGCCGGTCATCCGCTATTTCTTGCTTCAGTTTCTGGATAATCGCAGCAGTATGAAAAGAAGCGAGAAGCTGAAAAAATACGTTGAGAAGGAATTATCCGGCATCAGGGTTTCCGGAAGGGCAGAAGAAGAGCAACTGGGTTATACGCTCCGGAATATCCAGGATGAGATGTTCGCTTACCGGGCTTCATGTCCGCCCGTTCCCAACGGTATTCAGCTGATAATGAAACCCAAAAATGAGCAAATTTATGTTGATTACTTTGAAACGAATCTGAAGGAGCTGCACCTTCAGGAGTAATCCCTCCTTAGCTCCGGTATAGGATTTACGTATGCCGGAGCACATCACGATAAACCATTCAGGTTGCCTGACTTTCAGCGTAAACACATAGTCACCTTCTCCTCAGATAGTTAGCATCCGGCTTTGCCTTTTTTCGGATCTCAGAGGAAGAAGATAAGAATTATTGCATTTAAAGCCATAATCTTCACTGCCAGTGGCATTCATGAAGGCATAGTGAAATAAAATGGCAACATAACGAAATCCTCATTATTATAAGGGAAATATTCTCATTATAAAGGATCGTCTGTGAAAGGTTCAGAATGGAATAAATGGGATTTACATATTCACAGTCCGATGACGTGGCAGGCCAATGGTTACTCCGACCAGTGTGATATAGAGCGCTATGTACATCTACTCGGAGAAAAGCAACTTTCTCTTGTCGCCGTGACCAACTATTTTTATTTCCGGCAGAATGAGCTGGAAACGATCAGGGAAGAGATTGCCCGTCAGGGTCTCAATATAACCGTGCTGGGAAATGTGGAATTCCGCCTTGATCAACAGAACAAGGCCGGGGATTTTATTAATGTCCATATCCTTTTTTCAGATAAGGTGAGCACCGAACGTATTAACGAAGCCCTAAATAGCTGCGCCTAATACCGCTACACTTTTGCCTGACCATGTTTTCCTCCGGGGAATGGGCTGGCGGTTTCCATAAAATGGCGGACCTTTTTCAGTAACTGCCACATTGAGCGGCACTGATGATTACGGGTTATCGTGTCATGAAGTGCCTGCCATAGCCGTTCCACATGATTCACCCACGGCGAGTAAACCGGCTGGTAAATTACCCTGAACTTGGGATTTGCTTTCAACCAGCGCTGTGTTTCGCGGCTTTTATGGATAATGTAGTTATCAACGATCAGCGTGATTGTTTTCGCCCGCCGGTAAGTGGCTTTCAGGTGCTTCAGCAGAGCGATAAACAGCGCTGAACTTTTGCTGTTGCCGCCCACGTAGCTGACTTTACCCGTGCCACTGTGCAGTGCGCCGGCCAGATAGTATTTTTCGTTCTGCCCCGGCGTCACTACCCGTTTCTGCTGTCCGCGCAACTGCCAGTCCGCACCGATTTTAGGATTAAGGTGGATATCCACTTCATCTTCATAAAATACCGGATGCTCTGCGCTGCATTCATCCAGCGCTTTGTGGATTACCGCCATCTTTTCATCTTTATGTGGGTCACGGATACGCAGAGTTGGCGCGGCCCTGCGCCATACAAGCCCCGCAGATGGCAACCAGCGGCGAACGGTTCCTGCATGTAACTGGCAACCGGTTATCTCATTGATTTTTATTGCCAGTAATTCGGTGCTCCAGCGTGAACGTTGATAACCAAAATCGCCGGGAGAATGCTTTATCAGCTCACGTAACAGGGTGCAGATATGTTCAAAAGGCCAGCGTCGGGAGCGCCCTGCGGGTAAGGATTTCAGGCCTTCAATACCTGAGTGCGTAAACCAGTTAATCCAGCGACCAACGGATGAACGGGCACAACAGAGAGTTCTGGCAACATCGCTGACCCGTTCACCCCGATGAAGCATCAGCATGGCCGTGAGTCTGCGGGCATGATTTTTATCACGCGTTTTATGAATAGCTTTCTGCATCAGGCGTCGTTCGCCACGGGGTATTGGTACTATGATCGGCATCGCTCAGTCCGGTTGGTGATTTTGGTTGGTTTGGCGATTGATCAGATCGCACAATCCGGGCTGAGTTCCCTTTCAGTGATCTACTATTCCGCGCAGCTATTTAGCCCGTTTTCCGCTCCGGTTAACAGACGGCGACAGAAAGGCCATTTACTGCTGTGAAAAGAGCGTCATGGAAAGCGGCCATGGTGTGGATACCATTGTGGTGGCGTTCAGTGCACTGCTTGAGCATCTCAGTTCCGCATTCCGCCCGTTCAGGGATTACCTAGTGGCCGTCTGTCCGAACGGGTATGGCGGTTATCGACCCGACGCAAATGGGCGCTCTGCGGCAATCGCAACCGAGATCGACCGTCAGGGACATATTATTTTCGGCGGAAAGGGCGATCGTGAATTTTTTATGAAAACGAATCGTTATGACGATGCTGGCGTCAAACCCGTCTTCCTCTGCTCCGATGCACACCGGGTGGAGGATATCGGCAGCCGTTACACTTGGGTAAAGGCGCTTACGACCTTCGAGGGGCTTCGCCAAGCGTTACTGGAGCCTGAAGGCCGACTGAGGCTCGGGGATGAGTGGCTGACTGAGCTCACGCCAAAAGCGCATTTCAGTCAGATCGATATTGAAGGGACGATTTTTGATGGCCAGGAAATCAGCTTCAGGAAGCTGTCCATCCCCCTTAGTCAGGATATGGTGGCGATTATTGGCGGCCGGGGCACAGGTAAAAGCCTGCTGCTTGATGCGCTCCGTTCCCGCTTTGCCGGTACCGCGGCACGGGGAAGCGAGCAACGTGAAGTGAATGTTCAGTATCTAAGTATTGAATTGGATAAAGCCAATGGTGAGAAGATACGATTTGATGCCCGTTCAGAAGGGTATGAGTATCTGCATGTGTCTCAGGGGGAAATCAAAAAACTCTGCCAGGAGCCGGGGCTCATCAGTGATGAGATCAAGAAAATGCTGAGGCTGACACCGGTTCATGAGGCGGGTGATACGGCCACACAACTGGCAGAAAACCTCAGCGCCTGGCGTGCCTGGCGTGAATTCAGTTTGTACAGGAATGAGCATTCAGAGCCGGTGAATACGCGTGAGTTTCAGCAGCAGATCATCAGAGGCGCTCAGGAAAAAATTGAGGTTCTCACAAGTGACCGCAATAAGGCATTGATTGAGACGTTTCGTGAAAACAGCCGGCGTCAGACATTGCTGGTTCAGATGCGGGATAAATTAACGGGTGTGCGTGCGGACATTGCGACGGCCGAACATAACCTGAATGCCAGCATAGCGGCTATTAATGCTGACTCTACCGCTCAAGAAGCGATCCCGCTCGTAGATCTGTCAGCACAGACAGAGGCTGTTGCGCGCAGGCTTCTATCCGTGCAGGAGCAGACGGCACAGTTCGGGCGTGATAACGACGAGATTATTGGCGCTTTCCGTGAGCAGGGACTGGGACAGGACATCACAGGGTTGCTGGAAAAAGTACATGAATATCAGCGTCAAACGGAGCTTGCGGAAACGCATTTGCGTGAAATAGCGCGTCGAGAGACACAGTACCAGACCGGACTGGAACAACGCGCCAAGGTTGCGGCTGAATTCATGGATGGATTGCTGTCCAGACAGGGTGTGATCGATACGGCTTTCGCGTCGCTAACCAAAAAACCACATCTGACGCAGGACCAGCAGGCCCTGATAAAAGACATTCTTACGGATATCCGCATTTATGGACAGCCACACTTTGATATAAAGGCCTTTTATGATGGAATGCTCAGTTGTCTGAACCGAGGACGATTCAGGGCTAGCGGGGAGCTGACCTCTGTTGACAGGCTTCGGGAGGTGTTCAGGGTCAGCGGTATTGATGAGTTTCGGGCACTGCAGGCAAATGAACCCATGCTGGTTCTGCCGGAATTTTCGGACAAAAAACTGACCGTCGAAGAGTTCTTCTGGCGTGATGAATATTTTAACAGTCAGGGACCGGATTCACTACTCAGTTATCTGTTCAGTCCGGAGCAGATCCAGCGCTATCTGAACGTCAGGGCGGAATTTGAATACAAAGGCAAAACGGTCGAAAAACTGTCAGCCGGTCAACGGGGGACCTTCTATGTCTGCCTTAAACTGGCGACGGACGCCTTCGGATCGCCATTTGTATTCGATCAGCCAGAAGATGACCTAGACAATGACTTCATCATGCACAGTCTGGTACCTCTCTTCAGAAAAATAAAACAGTACAGGCAGGTCATTATCGTGACGCATAACGCCAACCTGGTGGTGAACTGTGATGCTGAGCAGGTCATCATCGCCACTAATAATGATGAAGTCATCAGTTACCGTAGCGGGGCGCTTGAATACGGAGATCATGATGCGCCAAACAGCATGCGCAAGGCAATATGCGATGTGCTTGAGGGAGGCCGTCAGGCGTTCGAAGCCCGTGAGCAAAAATACGGCATGTTGTGGCTTAAAGCCATCTAAGGGGTCTGAGGGCCAATGGAACGGAAACGTACGTTAAGGATTTAATTCATTGTTTAAATTAAAATTTAATGTCATCGGATCGCCGTTTAAAATATCATCCGATAGCGTGAAGCAGCTGTTCGGTGGTTCACTGACGCTGCGGGACTAGGATGGACAGGTTGCAAAGGCTCTGACCATGATACGTGCGCTGAGCATAATGACGAAGGCAGGAATGCCAGAAAGCGAGCGTATTGCCTGACATCAGCAACCGGCTATGGGGATGCTTATCCCAAATCTGATTTATTCCACAAAACCTTTCAGGGGTTGTGTAGGGTACAGGCTCGGAACCCCAAAAACGCGATAACCACCCATTGGGTGGTTATCGCAAACGCTGTCTGCTTTTGGCTCATCATCACCTGGCCTAAGGGAGAAGCAAATCCATGAGGTCACTCAAACAGCGATGAGTGAGTCGCTGTGAAGCCACACTGCTATGGCTTCACCACTGTGATCTGTAAAAAGGCCATCAGGCGCTTTTTTCCAGTTCTTTAGCTTCCCGTAACGTGTCCATTGAAATGAACATTGGGATTGTATCGTTGGCAGAGACCTCTTCACGCGTAGCTTCAAAATCGAAGCTTTCGTAAAAAGCCCTTGCACCAACTTTAGCATCAAGGTAAACCCCTTTAATGCCCTTCACAAATGCAGCGCTCTCGACGCAGTAATCGAGAATAGCGCGCAACAACTCTTCACCCCAGCCCTGCCTTTGGTATTGCTTATCGATGGCAATCATTGGGATTTTCATCACCGCAAACACAGGTGGTACCGAATATGGGAATGTTCCATCAGGAACTTCATCGCGGCCCAACTGATACAAAGAGGCCGTCACAAACCCTACAACTTTATCGCCTTTAAGAAGCAATAACCCGTGGATGTTGTCACGGCCACACTGGCGCTTTAACTGCTGTAAATAACCATTCAGCACTTTTTCGCCACAATCGAACTGCTTAATCCCGGTGATTTCTACATCGGAATCAGCCTTTATTACGCGGAACTGCTCATTAGTAATCTCGGACATACCTTGTTTCCCTTGTCATTAGCGCACGGAGTTTCTCTCCCGGCTGACGAGGTGAATTAATGATGTCGTTTAGATGATTCCACTCCTGTTCGCTGAGCACTCGCATTCGCTGTTCATCTAGCGCCTGCTGAGCTGCGCGTGTAGCAGCCATCAAAATAAACGCACTCATATCCACCCCAACCAGCGAGGCTGCTTCTTTCAACTTCTCTTTTATGTCGGCGCTGGTTCTCAGCTCGACACGTGTGTCTTTGGCTCCAGCCAAAGCCAGGCTTGCGGAACCACCAGTCACATTGGTGTTTCTCATCATGTATTCTCCACGAACAATTTTTTTATTAAAAAATTCAGTTATATACCTCCACAATTAATGATCATCGTAAATTTCCTTTTGTGTTGGTTTCTATAAGAAGACGTATGGCCCTACTGTTTCCATTCATCTGACTGTTACATATTATGTGATTGATATTTAAATAATTTTCACGTGACTGTTTGATTGACTCATTACCAGCTGAATTAATAGAAGTCGCTTTGATAGACATAGAATTTCCTTTTATAGTAGATGACATGAATAAGTATATATGATTGATATTTAAGTAATTTAATCGTGTTTTATTGAATTTAAATTTTTAGCTAACTTTCTTTAGCTACCCACATAGTTTTGCATGCTTCGTAACCAGTGTCAACTAAAGCCGTACGCTGTACGTACAATATATCCGGGTGTTGTACGGGTGCCGTTTAGGCTCTGTCGCATTAAGGCCGCGTCAGATAACATGCTGTTTTTTTGTAATGTTGCCGATAGTTACAGTTAATGTCTCTGATCCGAAATACCTTCAAACGTCTGCACGATCCCGTCGACGTTATTGCTCAGTGTGTCCGCTGGTATCTGGTTTACTCACTGAGTCTGCGTGATCTCGAAGAGATGATCGCGGAATGTGGTCTTCATGTTGACCACTCCACGCTTCACCGCTGAGTTATCCGTCTGGTACCATTGTTGGATACTGTGTTTCGTCGGCATAAACGGGCGGTAGGTCGTCGATGGCGAATGGATGAAACCTACACATAATTAAAGGCTAGTGGAAGTATCTGTATCGCGCGGTCGATACATCAGGGCACACCATCGACTTTTTGCTGACCGCCAGACGGGACTCTGCTGCCGCCTTACGCTTCTTTTGCAAGGCGATTCGCCATCACGGCGAACCGGAAGTGGTCACTATCGATAAAAGTGGCGCCAACACCGCAGCGTTGGCCACGCTCAACGCCGGCAAACCCGATGAGGAAACGATTACCATCAGGCAAAGCAAGTATCTGAACAACCTGGTTGAGCAAGATGATCGAAATATCAAACGTCGAATACGCCCGATGCTGGGATTTAAATCGTTTCGCCGGGCACAGGCCATTCTGGCCGGCATTGAATTGCTCCACATGATACGCAAAGGACAATATCAACATCCGGCAGGTGATGGAATGTCACCTGCGGAACAGTTTTATTTACTGGTAGCCTGAATAATCGACAACGCCAGATTTTGCTGGCATTGCCTCCGTTAATATGACAGAACCCAGTCATCTCGGTGGCGTCAGTCCAGAGGCCTTTGAGCTGGTCTCGTCGTGAGGACAGAATTTGTCTACGGGCGTGGGGTCAGTCCAACATGGCGACTTCTTGCCCACGATTGATTTCTGCCCGGTGATTTTCAAAGGCACCTATGACGAACAAAACTGGCAGGTACTGAGTCAGCGCTGGGACAACCTGCGTGCACAGTTGCACGGCAATCCCTTCTCCGCCAGTGCGCTGCAGGATCATGCTCTGCATAAAGAACTTATTCAGTCGGTGCTGGACAGTGCGCCGAACTTCTCTCCGTTAAAGAGAGCGCATGACAAAGATTAGTTTGCCAGTTTGTTACTGACAGAGAAAAAAGTTGAGCCAACCACAAGGATTCACAATGGGGAATATTGACGGACTGACGCTGATGCAGAGAGAAGATCCTTCATTCGCTGAGCACTACCTGCGTTGGGAAAGTATCAGACAGACCTCAGCATCCCATCAGGTTGCCATTTGCGGCCTGATGAATGCAGGGAAAAGCGCATTACTGAATATGCTGACCGGACACCTGGAACAGGAGTATTTCGCCACCGGCGCGAGTCGCACCACGGCAGACGTACAGTCAATGACCACGGAAAACATTGACTGGCTCGACACGCCAGGCATTGATGCCAGTGACAGCGATGATCACACCGCCTTGCGTGGCATATTGCGTGCGGATTCGGTTCTTTTTGCCCATACCCTGCGCACCGGCACGCTTGAGCAGGTGGAACTCGATTTTCTTGATACGCTGATGCGCCATATCCCCGCTCTGCCGCAGCGATTGATTGTGGTGCTCACCCACGCTGACAGTGTGGAAACCCATCAGCAAGAGAGCATTGATTCCATTACGCGGATTCTCTCCACGCGTTTTGCCGAACAGTTGCCGCTGTTTGTCACCTCAAGCCCGCGTTTTATTAAAGGTACGCTGACGAATAAGCCTAGGCTGGTTCAGCGCAGCGGTATTCCGCAGTTGCTGGCAGCCATCACCACCCGTGTCAGTAGGGCCAATGCATCGCTCGTCTCAGGGCGGGCGCTGGAAAAAGTTCATCTCGACATCATGCTCAAGGGTGCTATCACTGAGGCTCTTGCTCAGCGCGAAGAGAAGTTGAGCGCACTAATGCTGCAACATAAAGAAGAGGAGAAGGCGTTTCGCAAGGCAGCAAAACAGCTGCTAAACGCCCTGCGTCAGCGTATCCCTGATGAGAATAAATCTGACATTTAAGGAAATAACGATGTGGTGGTTACTTATTCCTGTTGTAGGCGCAGTGATTACAGCCGTTGCCGCCTCAGACAGCAGCAGTTCATCTTCTTCATCTGACACCGGCAACAGCCGTGAAACGGCGGCTCGCGAAGCGCTGGAAAAAGAGCAGAGGCGTAACCGGGAGTTGAACCAGGCGGCATTGGTTCAGGATGCCCGCAAAGGCCTGAAGAGGCTGCTGGCCGATCATCCCGCTTTTCTGAAACGCACCCAGCCCGATGACTGGCACACGCTGACGGCGTTCAATCTCGAAAATGCGTTGAGCACCCCGGCGACGGTGAATAACAGTTTCTCGAAACTGCGGGCGCTGTTACCGGATCTGGAATATGTCGGCAACGACAGTGAGGTGCAGATGCATATTCATCAGTTGCAGGGAGAGATGGCGGAGCTGCTCGCACTCAGTCAGCGTCTTTCTGAGGAGATGGATCAATGATTACCTCACCCGCCAATCGTAATGAACTGCTCGCCGTGTTTTCGCAGGTGGCAGAAGGCTTTAGCGCCACAGGCAACAGGATCAAACAGTACGAAGCGCTAATCAGCCCGCTGCTGGCGGCGCTCACCGACACGCAACAGCGTGATCCCTGGGCCAACAGCGCACTCCGACGTGACCATCCCTTTTTGCAGTTTGTTGAAGACCACACTGCGCAGCTGCGTGAGATGCTGCGTCTTCAGGTCGGGGAGATGCTCAGCTATCAACGAAAAAACATTTTTCGTCAGAAGTTTGATGATGCGTTGATGGTCTACGTTTACGGTAAAGTCAAAGCCGGTAAATCCTCCTTTGGCAATTTTATTGCCTGGGGCCATCCCTGCCCGGATGCAGCGCTGAAAAGCCAAGTCGAACCGAAACCCGCCTTCTTTTGTGAAGTTGATAGCGGTACAACAGAAAAGATGTCGGCAGAAAAAATGGCACGCCAGCAACACTTTTCCGTCGGCGTATCGGAAACTACCAGCGCTATTCAGGGTTTCACCCTGCCTGGACTGACCTGGATTGATTCGCCCGGAATTCACTCGGTGACCGCTGAGAATGGTAGGCTGGCGCAGGAGTACAGCGATGCCGCCGACCTTATCATCTATCTGACCAGTTCCAGCAGCCCCGGCAGGAAAAGCGATCTGGAGGTGATGCGCGAAGTTGTTGAGAAGAACAAGCCGATGATGGTGCTAATCCCGGCCAGCGACATTATCGATGAAGATGAAGATGATGAAGGTAATCCCGTTTCTCAACTGATCATGAAGTCAGATGCCGATCGCGTCGATCAGGAAAACTATGTCAGCGAGTCGCTTTCTGCTCTGGTGGACAGCCATAAAGTTGGCGTCACGGTGCAATCCATCTCGGTCGAGTATGCGCGACAAGGCGCAGAAACTGAGCGCAACGCGCGCTGGCAGGAGAGCGGTTTAGAGACGTTTGCCGAAACCGTTGCTCGGATCGCGCAGTCCGATGGCATCAGGATGAAACAACGTACCCCGCTGATTAACCACAAAAATGTTTGCGATTACCTGACCCGCAGTGGCGATGAGATCATCGCGCTGTTGAATGAAGTGTCCGCCGGACTGGATGACGCCGCGCAAAAACTGCATCAGGAGTGTGAACGCCTCTGTCTTGAGCTGGAGGAGCGGCTTAAGCCAAAAATCGAACGTCTGATTGAACGTTACGCGATGGATAACCGCCAGTACCTGTCGCACTGCGCCAGAGTGTGGGAAGATGAGATCGCGACCAGCAAAACGGCGCTGCTTGAACAGGTTCAGCAGGGCTTCGACCAGTTGACGCTTAACCTCAATCAACTGGATGTGATTGACGAGGCGATACCGGGTTTTGAAAAGCGTACAGAGCGCATCGCTTTTAACTCACGTCTGGGGGAAAACGTCGGTAAAGCCGGCGGGGCGGCCGTCGGCACGGCGATCGGTGCCTTCGCGGGAAGCATCATTCCGGGTATTGGAACGGCTATCGGTGCCGGCATCGGCGGTTTACTTGGTGGCATGGTGGGCGGCTACGGTGGCGGCAAAATTGGAGAGAATTTCAATTCAACCGAATATGAAGATATCGAAGTCGGCGATAACCGCGTGGAGGTGGCGTTAAAAACCCGCAAAGTGTTAAGCCAGCGGGCTGAACGCGAGCTGGGCGCGGTAACGGTCATGCTGGAGAACGCCTTCTATGGCGATATCAAAGCCTGGGTGACAGAGATCCATACTGCTCTGACGTCATTACAACTGGAATTACGTAGCCAGCATCTGGCCCTGACAAAGGAGTTGCTTAACAATGAACCTGCCTGATTATCAACACGTTTTTGATGTTTACCATCACTGCCAGGAGACGCTCGAAGTGGGTTTACCTGCGGGTGAAGCGGCCTTGCTGGGCAAACGCCTGATGACGAAAAGCGAGCAATTGCAGCCAGTGATTATGGTTTACGGCGTCTATAACGCCGGAAAAAGCACCTTGCTGAACGCATTAATGGGCCGGGCTGATGCTGAGATGGCAGACAGGCCCATGACCGATCAGGTGACGGGCTATCAGTGGCGCGGCTATACGCTGTATGACACGCCGGGCATCGATGCTCCGCAAGAACATCAGCAAGTGACGGAAGCGCATTTGCGCGAATCCGATGTCGTGTTGTTCGTCGTCGCCACGGGAGGCGCGGTCGAGGAGCAATCGACCTGGCAGGCGCTGATCTCGTTGGTCGAAAAAGAGCGACGGGTCATGCTGATCGTCAACAATAAAACCGGCCTCAAACCTGAATCACATGAATATATTCATCTTGTCGATCAGCTCAGACAGCGGCTTCAGTATGCCGCCGACGAGGAACAGATCGACGATATACTCAGCAAAGTCAGTATTCATCTGGTGAATGCCCGTTCGGCACTCAAGGGAAGGCTTGAGCAGAAGTCAGGACTAATCAACTCAAGCGGGATCACCTTGCTGGAAGAGCAACTGTCGCAATTTTTGCAGGAAACCGATCAGTACAGCGTGCTCGATACCTGTTACAGCGACCTGCGTCAGGCCATTGATACCGCCCTGCTCTCGCTCGCGAAAATCGCCGCCAGTCCGGAAAGCGAGGCCTTGCAGGACGCCAGACTGCGCGTAGAGAGTGAGTGCGAGCGCCTGAGCCTGCAACTCCATGATCATTTAGAGAAAAACATTCAGAAGCATCAGCATGTCCTAGCAGGCACCATTGATGACCTGCTGGAAAACTGCCGCTCTAAGCACGTCTTTGAAGCGGATCTCAGCCGTGAACTGGAAGTGGTTTCAGATAAGATTTTCCAGCAACAGCAGGCATTACTGGAAAGTGAACTGCCCAAAACGCAGCGCAAGCTGGAGGACATTGGTGAAACCTTGCAGGTCGCCGAGATGCGGCAGGCTCAGGCCGAAAGTCCCGACGTAAAAGCTTTCCAGAGTGAAGACGAGGAATCTGCCTGGAAACAGGGCTTGAAGCAGGTGATGGGCCACAGCGACAAACTGGATGTGAATGCCCTTGCCGAAGCAGGCGCCAAAAAAGGGTTAGTGATTGCCAAAGATCTGTTGCCAAATCTGTTTAAAGGGATTGGGAAAAGAACCATC
Organism: Klebsiella sp. WP4-W18-ESBL-05; assembly: GCF_014169075.1. Taxonomy (NCBI): domain Bacteria; kingdom Pseudomonadati; phylum Pseudomonadota; class Gammaproteobacteria; order Enterobacterales; family Enterobacteriaceae; genus Klebsiella; species Klebsiella sp. WP4-W18-ESBL-05. Next base: position 157,216 of record NZ_AP022058.1, read on the forward strand.
GAGCGCTGGGCCGCTACGGCAGGACGCTTAGCAGGCCCTGCCATTGCTCTGGGCGTGGGAGCCTGGAACATTTATCAGGCCGTGAATGAAAATGAAAAATTAAGACAGGCAAGACGTCGCCGTCGAGAAGCCGCAGAAGACACCGCCGCCACGCTGATGGATGGGCTGAAACAGGCGTGGCAGGGGGTGATTCGCGAGGTGGTGAATGAGATTTTCGAACCAGTAGACGCTTTCCTGAAACAGCGAAAAAACGAGCATCAGCAGCAGAGCGATCTCACCGCAAAACGCATTGAGGAATTAGAAACAGCCAAACGGGCTCTGTCGCATTAACGGAGGTAAGTCAGTAAAGCCTCGCGTTGTCGATTATTCAGGCTGCCAGTAAATAAAACTGCTCCGCAGGTATTAGACGTCAACTAGTTTTGCCGACTGGCGCCAACTATTCTGGCCGCATCCTTTAGTGCGACGTTAAGTCGCGCTGGTTACTGCCTTTGCCGTCTTTTTCCTGTAGCTTTCTCCCTTCAGTTCGAACATATATCCGAGGAGATCCAGACCGCTTCAGTACTTGATATTGAGCGGGTGCTGGAGCAGGGCGGCGACGCCCCGGTGTACGGGCCGAACCTGCGCGCCTCCTGCAGGCGCATGGAAGCCGCGGGCTGGCTGCGCACCCTGCGCGCTCCGAACCTGCAGCTGGCCGTCGAGCTGACGAAGGCCGGTCGCGGCATTGCAGAACCGCTCTACCAAGGCTGAAACGGCACGACAACGGCTGACAGACGTCCGGCGTCTGCCGTTACGCCAGATGGCTGCCGGCGACGCGGTGGAGCTGCAGCTGGGTGATGGCCGTTACTTCCTGCGGGAAGCGGCCTACGTGATCCGTCTGGACGGTACCACCTGCCTGCAGCTGACGGATGCCCGCGGCATACGCCGGATAAAAGAGGGCGATCCCCTGCAGGTGGCCACATGGTATCAGACCTGTTTTGATGCAGGCCTGCCGGTCATCGTCCAGGTGAATGAGAGCCGGGACTGATCGCCACCACACAAGGAACAGGAGCATAAAATGAAAGTCACTGAACCCAGACTGAATACGCTGATCGATAACCTGAACACCCTGATTTGTGAGGACAGCCTGCTCACGCGCAAGGAGCGTGAAACGCTGGTACTGGCCGTCGCCGCCATCGGCGCCATGAAAGCGCGCGTCGGCATGAAAAAGCCCGCGATACCGGCATCGTCGAAACCGAAGGAAGAGAAACAGGCACCTGTACCTGACCCACGCTTTCCGAATGCCCGCCAGGCCTGGGTGGCTGAAGAGGAAACTTTATTACTGGATGCGCTCGATGGCGTCCCGAATGATGATATTGGTAAGCATCTTTTCTGGCTTTCCGAGAAACTGGGGAGAACACCGTTCAGCGTCGCCTGCAAAATCGCGTCACAAAGACATTTGACAAATGGTTGGAAAGAGCAGTTCAGGGAAGTTTCTGATAAAATTCGTTTGTCCGGTCTGAGTATCAGTGAATATTAGGGAAGGTGCGAACAAGTTCCTGATATGAGATCATCATATTCATCCGGAGCGCATCCCAGAGGGACATCATGAGCCATCAACTCACCTTCGCCGATAGTGAATTCAGCACTAAGCGCCGTCAGACCCGAAAAGAGATTTTCCTCTCCCGCATGGAGCAGATTCTGCCATGGCAGAATATGACCGCTGTCATCGAGCCGTTTTATCCCAAGGCGGGCAATGGCCGACGGCCCTATCCGCTGGAGACCATGCTGCGTATTCACTGCATGCAGCATTGGTACAACCTGAGCGACGGTGCCATGGAAGATGCCCTGTACGAAATCGCCTCCATGCGCCTGTTTGCCCGATTATCCCTGGATAGCGCCCTGCCGGATCGCACCACCATCATGAATTTCCGCCACCTGCTCGAGCAGCATCAACTGGCCCGTCAATTGTTCAAGACCATCAATCGCTGGCTGGCCGAAGCAGGCGTCATGATGACCCAAGGCACTTTGGTGGATGCCACCATCATTGAGGCACCCAGCTCTACCAAGAACAAAGAGCAGCAACGCGATCCGGAGATGCATCAGACCAAGAAAGGCAATCAGTGGCACTTTGGCATGAAGGCCCACATTGGTGTCGATGCCAAGAGTGGCCTGACCCACAGCCTGGTCACCACCGCGGCCAACGAGCATGACCTCAATCAGCTGGGTAATCTGCTTCATGGAGAGGAGCAATTTGTCTCAGCCGATGCCGGCTACCAAGGAGCGCCACAGCGCGAGGAGCTGGCCGAGGTGGATGTGGACTGGCTGATCGCCGAGCGTCCCGGCAGGGTAAAAACCTTGAAGCAGCATCCGCGCAAGAACAAAACGGCCATCAACATCGAATACATGAAAGCCAGCATCCGTGCCAGGGTGGAGCACCCGTTTCGCATCATCAAGCGGCAGTTCGGCTTCGTGAAAGCCAGATACAAGGGGCTGCTGAAAAACGATAACCAACTGGCGATGTTATTCACCCTGGCCAACCTGTTTCGGGTGGACCAAATGATACGTCAGTGGGAGAGATCTCAGTAAAAACCGGAAATAACGCCAGAAATGGTGGAAAAAATAGCCTAAATAGGCTGATTCGATGTGTTTGCGGGAAAAAAATCGGCCCAGATCCGCGAAATTTTAATCAGCGAGTCAGCTTGGGAAGAAATGACCTGCTTATTCGCACCTTCCTTAGTCTAAAATCCTTTTTTTGCCTAAGCATTATCTTATTACATAGCCACGAACTACGCTGAGTGATAAAATTCTCGAGCTTATGCCTTCTTTCCAATGATTAGAGGACGAGGCACGGGTAGTCAATAAGACGAAAGAATTAATTGCTTCATAACCCTATTACGAAATAAGCGGCAGTGCGTCTTACATGGTCGGCAACCGTCAGGGATTGACTGTAACTTATTGAAAACGCCTATTTTCACTATGATGTAAGATATAAGGGCAGATATGTTAAGTATGCGTCGACATGCCAACTTCATTAAACGTTTTAAGTCTGTAAGCTGTTTATTTACGGCAAGCATTCTTTTCCCGATGCCAATCTCTGCGGCGGTATCAGATTATGACGCTTTGGTTATTGAAGCGCGGGGAGGTAATAGCGCACCGCTATTACGTTTCCTTGAGGATCAGGGAAAGAAAAGCGCGCTAACGCCAAATCAGGTTGCCGACTGGCTGCAAGTTTCCAGTTGGGTCGATAACAACGATAAAACCACAATTGAAATCTGGCAGCAGTATCGTGGACAGATGAATGTACCTGCCCGGGGCAAAGTCGCCGCTGCACGAGCATATCGCAACCAGAAGAACTGGAATGATTCTTTAGCCATCTGGGAAAGCGTTTTACAGGAAGAGCCTGATAACGTAGATGTACGTACCGGCTGGATAATGACGTTGGCGGATGCTCGCTACAATCAGCAAGCACTTACTGAAGCGAATAAATGGGCGCAGGCGCATCCCGGGGCTGATTCTGATGCGCTACTTGCCTATGTCTACCATTCGCAGGGAAAAAACTGGGATGCATTGTTAGTTGCCAGCCTGGCGGATGACGTCGATCCAGGCAAAAAAAATGCAAAATCCACATTGCTGTCTGCGCTGTCAGCAAACCGCGTTTCCGGGCCCGCCTTAAATATGGCAGAGGTGGTACCAACTGCCGATCCGGTGAAGCGTCGCCTTGAGCTTGATGCGGCGGCTGAAATGGTACGTTCCTCTTATACCTCTGCGCGTAATGAAGAAGAGCGTTTTATCGTGGCTGATAAAGCGCTAGCCCGTTATGACCAGTTGCTGACTGCCTGGAAAGATGAGCCTTCTGCGCAGAATGATGTCCGTCGGGCCAGAATTGACCGCATGGGCGCCTTGCTGGTCCGTAAACGCACTTCTGAAGTGATTAGTGAATACGAATCGCTGTCTGCGAGCGGCGAGGTGCCAAACTACGCAAAACGCTGGGTAGCATCGGCATGGTTAAGCGAACGGCAGCCGGAAAAAACCGAAGCGATGCTGATGAGCATCTACTATCCGAACGGACCGATTCCGGTTACGCCGCTCGGTCCTGAGGATCAACAGGATCTGTTCTACGCGCACATCGATAATGAAAACTTTGATGCAGCTAAAAAACAGGTCGATGCGTTAATTAAAGACAGCCCATATCTGCGACGCATCTATGGTTCGCCAACGCCGCAGCCAAACGATAACTGGCTGCTGGGACAGTCGTTGCTGACGCAATATCATATCGCTGCCAATGAACTGCCGGAGGCAGAAAAACTCGCAGAGCATCTGGCGCGAACAGGCTCGGGTAACCAAGGGCTGCGCATATCCTATGCTTCTGTTCTTGAAGCCCGTGGACTGCCGCATGCGGCGGAGAAAGAGCTTAAACTGGCGGAAGTGATTGAGCCCAGTAACCTGGAACTGGAGCGTCAGCAGGCCTATGTGGCGCTGGATCTCCAGGAGTGGAAGCAGGCCGATGAACTGACGGATGACGTTATTGCTCGCAGTCCGGATGATGAAGCGACGCTGCGCCTCGCACGCATGCGTGATGTGCATAAAATGTCGGAAGTACGTATTAGCGGCACGCAGGGGATCTCGTCCGATAGCCCGGTCAGCGGTAAGAATGATTTCAACATCAACACGGCCATTTACAGCCCGCCAATTAATGACAACTGGCGACTGTTTACCGGATTCAACTTCGCAACCGGCGAGTTTGAGGAAGGGAAAGGGATTAGCCGCGATCTGGCGGCTGGTGCGGAATGGACTTCCCGTGATTACTGGGCCGAAATGGAAGTGTCTGGCCGAAACTATGGCGATGGGCAGAAAATAGGCGGTCGTCTTTCCGCCTGGCATGATTTCAACGATAACTGGCGCGTGGGCGGTTCGGCCGAGCGTCTTTCGCGCAACACGCCACTGCGCGCGCTGCGTAGCGGCGTATATGCCAACAGCGGCGATTTGTTTGTTCGCTGGTATCAAAACGAACGACGTGAATACCAATTGTCGTTTGCCGCATCACATTTCTCGGATGGTAACGATCGCATCGAATATGGGCTGAGCGGAAAAGAGCGCATGTGGACCACGCCGCGCTTTACGCTGGACTTTACCCCGGGTATCGGTGGGAGCACCAACACTAAAGAGAATGTGCCGTATTACAACCCTAAGAGTGATTTTTCCGTTGTGCCAGGCCTGAGCGCGGAACAGGTTCTTTACCGCCATTATGACACCGTGTGGACCCAGCAAGGCATAGCCGGAGTGGGTGGCTACTGGCAGCAAGGTGAAGACGTTGGCGCTATCGTTCAGGTGGGATATGGACAACGGCTCAAATGGAACAACGTCGTAGATGGCGGGGTGATGCTGGTTTGGGATAAACGCCCCTATGACGGTAAACGTGAGCGGAATATCTCCCTCGCTTTCGATTTAAATGTCAGGTTTTAAGGATTGTTCATGCTGAAAAGATGCCTGTGGCTTAGCGCATTAATCGCTGGCTGGTTGATGATTACCGCGTGCAGTAGCGCGCACAATACAACGCCTCGCTATGTTCCTCCCGCAGAGAGAACGCCGTTGACGGCAGATCATCCATGGCCGAAAAACAGCTTCCTGGTGCTCGGCTATCATGATGTTGAGGATGGCGCCGCCGACCAGCGCTACCTCTCCGTGCGCACCAGCGCGTTGAGCGACCAAATGGCCTGGTTGCGTGATAATGGCTATAACCCGATTAGCGTGCAGCAAATTCTGGACGCTCATGACGGTAAAATTGTGTTGCCGGAAAAAGCGGTCTTACTCACCTTTGACGACGGATACAGCAGTTTTTATACCCGCGTCTGGCCGCTGCTGAAAGCCTACAACTGGCCTGCGCTCTGGGCTCCAGTGGGCAGTTGGGTTGATTCTCCAGCCAATAAAAAAGTCGATTTTGGCGGCTTAATGACGGCGCGAGATAAATTTGCCACCTGGAAGATGGTCGAGGAAATGGGCAAATCGCCGTTGGTGGAAGTGGGGGCGCACACCTGGAACTCGCATTTCGGCGCTGAGGCGAACCCGCAAGGAAGCAAAGAACCTGCGGTGGCGAATCGCCTTTTCGATAAGAAAACAGGGACTTACGAAACCGACGAACAGTACAATCGTCGCATTAATACTGATATCTCGCTGATCACCAATAAGATTAAATCGGTAACCGGGAAATCGCCGCGCGCGTGGGTGTGGCCTTATGGTGCGGCTAACGGCACCACCTTAAAGCTGGCCAAAGAACATGGCTATAAGATGGCCTTTACGCTCAATGAAGGGCTGGCGAACGCTGCGTTTCTTGATGATATCCCGCGCGTACTGATCTCTGATAACCCGTCTCTCAAGCGCTTTGCCAGTCAGGTTGCTCAGGTACGTGAACCACAAACGATGCGTGTGATGCACGTCGATCTGGATTACGTGTATGACAAAGATCCTGCCCAGCAGAAGCGAAACATCGACAAGCTGATCCAGCGTGTTTATGACATGCGCATTTCTCATGTCTTCCTGCAGGCGTACGCCGATCCTAAAGGCGACGGGAATATTCGCGAACTCTATTTCCCTAACCGCTGGCTGCCGATGCGTGCCGATCTCTTTAACTATATCTCCTGGCAGTTACAAACGCGGGCCGGGGTGACGGTATATGCCTGGATGCCGGTACTGGCTTTCGACCTCGATGCTTCCATTCCACGCGTGACGGCATGGGATCCGAAAACAGGACGCACTGCGATCAATCACGAGAACTATGTGCGTCTGTCTCCCTGGGACAGCGAAGCGCGTAAACGTATCACTGAAATCTATGAAGACCTGGCGAAGCATGCCAGCTTCAAAGGGATTTTGTTCCACGACGATGCTTTCCTGACGGACTTTGAAGATGCGTCACCGGAGGCGTTAGCCGCCTACCGCGCCGCAGGGCTTCCGGGAAGTATTGAGCAAATCCGTAGCAACCCTCAAACCTTCGAACGCTGGACGCGCCTGAAAAGTAAGATGCTGATCGACTTTACTAAGCAACTGACGCAATCGGTACGCAATATTCGCGGTCCGCAGGTGCAAACTGCCCGCAATATATACGCCATGCCGGTACTGGAGCCTGAAAGCGAAGCCTGGTTTGCGCAAAACCTGAATGATTTCCTCAATACCTATGACTGGACGGCACCCATGGCGATGCCATTCATGGAGCAGATCCCGGCTAATGATGCCAATGCCTGGCTCGACAGATTAGTCAATGCCGTTGCACAAACGCCCGGCGCGCTGGACAAAACCGTGTTTGAACTGCAGGCACGAGACTGGCGTAAATCCGGGGACGAGGCAGAAATCAGTGGAAAACAAATAGCCGAATGGATGCGCCAACTGAAACTAAGTGGTGCAGGTAACTACGGCTATTATCCGGATGATTTCATCAGCGACAAACCTGAGATGTCAGAGATTCGCTCGACGTTCTCCTCATACTGGTACCCGCAAAAATGACCGATCGCATTATTGCTTTCCTGATACTTTGCCTGATGTTCAGCCTGCCGTTTGGCGTGGCTGTCATCTTTACAGGTGAAGTCATGTTGAACTTCGTCTTCTTCTGGCCTTTATTCATGTCTGCATTATGGATAAGCGGCGGGGTCTATTTCTGGTTTTATCGTGAGCGTCACTGGAAATGGGGAGACGATACACCGCCACCGACGCTGGAGGGAAATCCGCTGGTTTCCATTTTGATCCCCTGCTTTAACGAAGGGATCAACGCGCGGGAAACCATCGGCGCTGCGATGGCACAGCGCTACAAGAATATCGAAGTGATTGCCATTAACGACGGTTCAACGGACGATACGCACGATGTTCTGGAACAGTTGGCGATTGAGTACCCCAGCCTGCGCGTCATTCATCTGGCTGAAAACCAGGGCAAAGCGCTGGCGCTCAAAACGGGCGCGGCCGCTGCGCGCAGCGATTACCTGGTGTGTATTGATGGCGATGCGTTACTGGATCGCGATGCCGTGGCGTATCTGGTCGCTCCGCTGATCCAGTTCCCACGCGTTGGGGCGGTAACCGGCAACCCGCGTATTCGCACCCGTTCCACGCTAATCGGTCGTGTGCAGGTCGGTGAGTTCTCTTCCATTATCGGCTTAATTAAGCGTACTCAACGAGTCTATGGTCAGATCTTTAGCGTCTCTGGCGTAGTTGCGGCGTTTCGTCGTCGCGCGCTGGCCGAGGTGGGGTACTGGAGCCCGGACATGATCACCGAAGACATCGATATCAGTTGGAAGCTGCAATTGCGCCATTGGTCGATATTCTTTGAGCCGCGCGCGCTGTGCTGGATCCTGATGCCTGAAACGTTAAGAGGGCTGTGGAAGCAGCGCCTGCGCTGGGCGCAAGGCGGGGCGGAGGTGTTTATTGTTAACATGCGCCGTCTGTGGTCGTGGGAGTTCCGCCGCATGTGGCCGCTATTTTTCGAGTTCTGCTTTTCTACCACGTGGGCATTTGCCTATGCGATCAGTATCGTGCTGTTCCTGCTGGGACTGATGATCCCGATGCCGGACTCGCTGTATGTTCAACATCTGTTCCCGCCAGCCTTTACCGGACTTATTCTCGGCGTGGTCTGCTTAATACAGTTTGCGATAAGCCTGATGATTGAACGACGCTATGAAAAAGGCATTGGCGCCTCATTGTTCTGGATAATCTGGTTCCCGGTGGTGTACTGGCTGTTGAGCCTGTTTACCACGTTGGTGTCATTCCCGAAAGTGATGCTCAAACGCAAACGCGGCAGGGCGCGCTGGGTGAGTCCTGACCGTGGAATAGGGAGGATCGAATCATGAGTCAGCCGCTGATCTTTACGGAGCGGCGTCTGCTGCCGCGCATCATTGACGTTCTGTTAACGATTTTTGCCTGGGTTGGATTTTTATACTTAATCTACAAAGGGCTGATTACGGCCCTGGCGCATTCACCGTATATGGGCGTGCGTCCCTTTTTCACCACGCTGGATACGGTCACGTTTTACATCCTTGTCGCGCTGGTCAACGGACTGGTGCTGATCGGCTGGGCGAAATACAACCAGTTTCGTTTTCGGGTGGAGCGTCGCAGTCGCAGACCAGGACTGGAAGACCATGAGCTGGCGGAAAGTTTACGTATTACCCGTGAACTGGTTACAGAGTTGAACAAAGCGAGGGTGCTGACGGTCCATCACCATGAGAATGGCGAAATCAGTCATATCGATGTGGACAAGCACATCGCCGATAACCGCCTGCCGCCGCCGACGCCTGCAATGCTGGAATATTTGCCGCCGGAGCGGGAGCCATTGTTACAGAAAAGGCCCGAGTGATATTTCTGCTACCCGCCACTTCCCTCAGCCTCGCATCGGTCTATGATTAGACTCAGACAATAAAAATGCGAGGTAATGTCGTGGAAAAGGAACTACTGGAGGCAGGTTACCGGGCCTATACCGGCGAGAAGATTGACGTCTACTTCAACACGGCGATATGTCAGCATTCAGGAAACGGCACTGTTGCAAATAGTCGGTGGTGATAAACTTATCATCCCCTTTTGCTGATGGAGCTGCACATGAACCCATTCAAAGGCCGGCATTTTCAGCGTGACATCATTCTGTGGGCCGTACGCTGGTACTGCAAATACGGCATCAGTTACCGTGAGCTGCAGGAGATGCTGGCTGAACGCGGAGTGAATGTCGATCACTCCACGATTTACCGCTGGGTTCAGCGTTATGCGCCTGAAATGGAAAAACGGCTGCGCTGGTACTGGCGTAACCCTTCCGATCTTTGCCCGTGGCACATGGATGAAACCTACGTGAAGGTCAATGGCCGCTGGGCGTATCTGTACCGGGCCGTCGACAGCCGGGGCCGCACTGTCGATTTTTATCTCTCCTCCCGTCGTAACAGCAAAGCTGCATACCGGTTTCTGGGTAAAATCCTCAACAACGTGAAGAAGTGGCAGATCCCGCGATTCATCAACACGGATAAAGCGCCCGCCTATGGTCGCGCGCTTGCTCTGCTCAAACGCGAAGGCCGGTGCCCGTCTGACGTTGAACACCGACAGATTAAGTACCGGAACAACGTGATTGAATGCGATCATGGCAAACTGAAACGGATAATCGGCGCCACGCTGGGATTTAAATCCATGAAGACGGCTTACGCCACCATCAAAGGTATTGAGGTGATGCGTGCACTACGCAAAGGCCAGGCCTCAGCATTTTATTATGGTGATCCCCTGGGCGAAATGCGCCTGGTAAGCAGAGTTTTTGAAATGTAAGGCCTTTGAATAAGACAAAAGGCTGCCTCATCGCTAACTTTGCAACAGTGCCTGCACCACACCGTTTGCCGACCTGAAGGCAGCTATTTACGACTTCGCACCCAGCCGTGCAGGCGAACACGCCCGAACCTTCCTGGGTGACTGGCGGGGCAAGCTGGTCTGTGATGATTACGCTGGCTACAAGGCCGGGTTCGGCAACGGCATTACCGAAATCGGCTGTATGGCCCACGCCCGGCGCAAGTTCTATGACCTGCACGAGGCCAACAAGAGCGAATTGGCGGCCAAGGCCTTGGAATACATCGGTGGACTCTACGAGATCGAGCGGGAAACCAAAGATCTGCCACCGGATATGCGGCGGGAAATCCGGCAAACCAAAGCCAAACCCCTTGCCGATGCGCTGCATCAGTGGATGCTGGCCCATCGCCAGAAAGTGCCGGATGGCTCCGGCACGGCCAAAGCCCTGGATTACAGCCTCAAACGTTGGGAAGCGCTGACGCGCTACCTGGACGATGGCGCTGTGCCCATCGACAACAACTGGGTGGAAAACCAGATCCGACCCTGGGCGCTGGGGCGCAGCAATTGGCTGTTTGCGGGTTCACTGCGCAGTGGTCAACGTGCGGCTGCGGTCATGACCCTAATACAGTCAGCGAAGCTGAATCGGCATGATCCCTATGCCTACCTGAAGGATGTGCTGACTCGCCTGCCGACACAGAAGAACAACGCCATCGACGAGCTATTGCCCCACAACTGGAAACCGGCCATACCTAACAAGGTGTAGGCCGGACGTGTATGGAGAGCCTTCTTCGAAAGCTGGACAAGGTGCCAACTCTAGACGGCAGGATATGCCCTGGGAGATCGATGAGAGAAAGAGGAGGCCATAAGTAGAAAATTTCCCAAGCGACTGGTGGCTCGCTAGGCATACGTGTCGTGTTACTCCTAAGTTATTAGACACACTAGATTTTCCGGGCTTTGCTGGGCTGCGGGTGTCGCAGGTGTATGCCGCACGGAGATCGCAGTTAAACCTGATACTAGGCCGGCTCATGCACTAGCCGGATGTCGATTTCTCTGTCGACATACTTCCACTCCACCGAGGCCCGGAGTTCGGCCAAAAGCCTGTTAAAGCCCGGCTCATCAGACGGGGAATATTCGAACCACGTCAAGAAGTCGAAGGGTTCGCTCTCGCCCAGGTCCCGACAATGGTGGAGACGACGGGCCACAGCAGGGAGATATTGGAGCCCAATGTGAATGTGACGGGACTGCTCCTCAAAAATCTTCCGGCGTTCGTCTTGAGCCAGTCCCCACCATGAGGGGTTTTTCCGGATAGGGATCAGGGCGGCACAGGTGGCCTCTGCTCGACCCAAACTTGGCTGCTTCGCCACGAGACGATCCTTCTCTTCACGCACGACATAACGCTCGTTACTCGTTATCCCGCGAAGAAGCCATTTGGTGCCCAAAGGCTGCGGCGAAACAGAGCCAGCGGCTACGTCGAGCCGGGGGATTCCAGGGAGAGGGGCTCCCGCCACGGCATCCATCCGAACAACGCGCCAAACACCCGTTTCTCCACCAGCGAACGTAAATAATCGTGTATTCATCAGTTTCCTCTCAGGCCTTTCGCCTATTTCTCAGCCAACGCAAAACCGGCATTGCCCGGCGCAACCACTGAAACAAATATAAAAGGTTCGGGGCCAGAGTTCATTGCACCATGTACCTGCCCAGGTTTTGCGATCGCAATATCTCCAGCTTTAAGATGAGTGACTATGCCGTTACCTTGATGATATTCGGCTTCACCTGAGATAACCGTCCAAGTATCTTGGCCGTGAGGATGTACATGGGAAGCTATTTCCTGCCCAGGGTGGGCGTGCCAAACAACGACGACAGAGTCATTGGTTTCCAGAACAACCGAACGAATCGGTTCGCCGTTAGACGGACGAACATATTCATCCACCGAAAAAATCCGCGATTCAGTTTCTGCTCTCATGTTCACACCCATTTAAAACTGATTGGACACGTACTCTAAACGCAACTGCGCCTGGACAGCACATGAAGATATGTACCTAAGCGCCCTTCGGGAAAACTATGCTCTGGCGCACAGAGACCGTCAATACTCCGTCGTGGGTAGGCATGACATAACGGGAGGAGACGGGCGACGCTTTGGTCATATGTACATGAGAAGGTGGCTCGCCCGCTCGGCAGGGTTGTTGTCGATGGGCAGGTGTCCCCCTTTCGATGTAGCGGATCAGCTTTAACCAGTTGCTCGCAAGGCAATTGATTGCTTGCCCAAGGCACTTTGACGACGTGACCTGGGGAGGGGTTTTGTCCAGCCTAGCTTTCAGTTGCTCCAGGAAAGCCTGGCTTTGCGACTGGCGCGTCTGGTATCGCTGGGCATCGCCCGCCTCTTCCATGTCGCGCTCGATGCCGTAGAGCTTGTTGATAAGAGTCAGTGCCATCTCCGCTCGGCCGATCTTGCCCTTGGATTGAGTTTTCTGATGAACTTGCGCCGCGCATGCCCAGCAACCTATACGCTCGACGCCTTTCTGCCTCCAGGAGGCGCTGCGGCACCTCCTGGGTACGGCTAGCGGTGTAATTGAACAGGATGACCGGAAGATTTGGTGGGCCACCGCGATCTCCTCAGTAGCTATAGCCAAACAGGTTGGGTATGAGAAGTTCAAGGGGGGGCGAGCAAAGCCCCCGTTCCAATTGATTCTCTATTCCACACAAATGGCGATATAAGCCGGCGGGTGATGACGACCCTGGAAGCTCTGGCATCGAGAGTGGATGTCTACTCCATCGACGAGGCGTTTCTGGATCTGACCGGAATCGACCGGGTGGTAAGCTTCGAGCCTTTTGGTCGGCAGGCGATTTGGCTCAAGGTGGAATCACCGGACGGTTACGATACAACGGTCAACGCTTGCGCCTGCTGTCGATTGACACCCCGGAAACCTACAAGCCCAGGTGCGACGCCGAGCTGACGAAGGGCCGCGAGGCAACCGCACGCCTCCGCGAACTGGTTGCCAACGCTCAGCGCATCGAGGTTGTCGATTCCGGCCAAGCCGACAAGTACGACCGCCGCCTTGTTCACCTGCTGATCGACGGGCGGGACGTGGGGCAAACCCTCATGGCCGAGGGGTTAGCCGTTGAGTGGAGGCCCGGCCCGAATGCGTGGAGGGAACGCCGTCGCCACTGGTGCGGATACTGATCGCTTTTCAGCTTGAGCCAGGAGCGCCCCGCCGCAGTGATCGGCACTTGTGTCGATCCGAGGAGGCGCAAGAGCCACAAGCCCCTGATAGGACCACGTAACGCGGCCATGCCACTAGAGCACGGCCGCTTTTTTCTTTTAAAAACAAAAATATAAAAAAATCCTGTTGCTTGAGCCGGTGGTATTGTGGGCAACTGCCGACCTGTTGGCAGGGTGGGGGCAACCGCTCGCGGTTGTCCCTGGCCTGTCAATGGGGAACCGCGAAGCGGTTAGGCAGGTATCCGGCTTGCCGGATTGTCCATAATTCCACGGGCTGTTTTCCCCAGGGCTACACGTTTTATATATGTTTTTTTTGTTTTAAAGAGTTTTAGGGAATCAGAAGGCAAAATTTACCTTCATTATCAGTTGCTTATAGAACCCCTCGGTGGGTAATAGACGGTTTCCGGTGGGTAATAGACGGGGTTGGGTGGGTAAACGACGGAACCGGGTGGGTAATAGACGGACTATCCACAGGCTGGATCGCCGGATCGATCCCCTCCCGTCTATTACACACCCGCCTTGCGCAAACCCTGACCAGTAGTCGCCTCGCGCTCCGTCTATTACACACCGCCGCGCTTAGTATTCGCCTGGGTCCAGTGGGGGGAGAACCCCGGAGCTGCTGACGACTTCCCCGCGTTGCGGACGCTCGACCGTCTCGCCGGGTTTCAGCGGATAGCGCCGCAGCACTCGCCCGTATTCTTCGCTCGCCCGCTTTGCTTCCACGCGCACGCGGC